>JAFAWI010000376.1 GCA_019241915.1 Alphaproteobacteria bacterium | reverse complement strand
TTCTGGCTCGACAAGGCCTGAACCTCGGCTTGCCTCGCCGGCGGCCCGACAACGCCGGCAAGCCGGAGCGACGATCCGCCCCGGATCAGTCGTTCTCGACCCGGTAGCGCAGCCAAACGGCGCCGCCGCCGAGTATCTCGCTGCTCTGCAGGGTCATCGAGCGGACCGGCGCGGTCGGGCCGATCATGTCGTGGCTGGAGTCGAAGACGTGCGGCCCGCCGCGGGCGCCATCGATGGTGGGACAGATCGCCAGGCTGATCTCGTCGATAAGGCCGGCCCGCAGAAAGGAACCGTTGGAGACGCCGCCACCTTCGAGCAGCAGCCGCTCGATCCCCAGTTCGCGGTTCAAGATATCGAGCGCCAGCGCCAAGTCGAGCTCGCGCTTGCCGGCGAAGATGTACGAGACGCCATCGCCGCGGAGGCCGGCCAGATGTGCGTCGGAGACCGCTTCGCTTAGCACCGCCACGATCGGGTCGCCGCCGATGTCGGATCGCCCCCAGGCGATCCTGCCCTGTGCGTCGAGCGCGATGCCGTAGGCGCGGGCGTCGCGCCCGGCGAACCACGGCTCGCGCTGGAAGGTCTGCTCGGTGTCGGCGGGATAGGCTGTGGCCTTGGCGTATTCGCTGCCGGTCACCCGGCCAATCAGCCACGACCCGTTGCCGAGCTGGTCGTGGATGCCCTCGAACAACCCGGTCATGCGGTTATCGCCCGGGCGCCAGCGGCTGTGCCAGATGCGCCCGTCGACGCTCATGTTCATGTGGCAGATGACGTGGGGCTTCATCGGCTTCTCCGGCCTGATGTTCAGCCGGGCGGTCGCCAGCCGACCCAGTTGCACACGGCCTCGCCCATCACCAGGTCGAGGTCGCGCCCCTTCAGCCAAGGGAGTTCCTCGGTAAAGACCGTGACGCATTGGCGCCATGGGCAGGGCATCCGCGTGATGTCGGTTCCCCAAAACATGCGTTCCGGCCCAAACGCATCGAAGCAGCGGTGCAAGTGTTCGTGAAAGCTGCGGTACGGGTAGGCGTCCTCGGCGTAACCGATCTGGCCGGTGGCCTTGACCGCGACGTTGGGATACTTGGCAAGCGCCAGCAGGTCGGGCTGAAACCGGTAGGCGGATTCGCCGCTGCTGCCCGGCGGCACCGCCATGTGGTCGACGACCAGCTTGAGCCCTGGGTGGCGTTCGGCAATCTGCCCGACGGTCGGCAAAAACAGCGCCGAGGCCAATGCCAGCGGCACACCGGCCTTTTCGCAGGCCGGCCACAGCCAATCGAGCGTGCCGTCGGTCGCCCATTCGCGCTTATGGCGGTCGTTGAAATAGAAGCGCAGGCCGACCATGCCCGGCCGCTCCTTCCAATGGGCGACCTGATCGGGACCTTTCGGATCGTCCAGATAGAACCAGCCCATGATTGCGAACCGGCCCGGGTACGTCGCCACCGCTGCCTGCGCCAGCTCGTTCGAATCCGGGTCCCACAGCACCGGGTGGATCAGCGCACGGTCGACGCCGGCCGCGTCCATCGCGGCGACCGCCTGTTCCGCCGAGAACGGCTCCTGCCGGTGCTGCGGCGACGGGGTGCCCTTTGCCCACAGATGGATTTGCGCATCGACGATCAACATCAAAACCTCCGAAAGAGAATGCGAGGGGCAGCAAAGCCCCTTGCTCCCTTCGCATCCCGCTGCGGCTACTTCACCAGCAGCTTCAGAATGTCGTCGAAATACTGGTCCGCCAGCGCGCGCAATTCCTCATCGGTTCGATCCTGCACCGGATGCGGAATAAAGACCAACGCCGGGTCGGTGCCGAGCGCCTTGGCCTGTGCCTCCGCGCCCTGGACAAACTCGGTCGTCGCCACGCCTACCGTCGGAATGCCACGCGCCTCAAGGTTCGCCATGTCATGCGTACAGCACGATATGCACGAGCCTCAGTCGCTCAGCCCTTCGATCACGAGGTTGACCTCGGTGGCGATCTGCTGCTGCAGCGGCAGCGGCGCCGGCCGTGTGTTGGTCGGCTTCGCGTAGTGCTTGAACGCGATGCCGCGCTCGCCGAGTCGCTCGCCAAGGCGCTTCAGGAACACGTCGCCGCGGGCCTTGGCGATATCGAGAATGCCGATGGTCAGGCCATCGAGATTATCGGGCCGCGGCAGGCGTGGCCGTAGGGTCGGAGACTGCTCCGACGTGGGGTCGAGTAAGACGGTCAATTCCGCACCTCCTTGGTTACCGGTGTACTGCCGCGCGGGCCGCTCGACGACCAGCCGCCGATGATCCCGGAAAACATCCCTGCGCCGCCCCCGGCGCGCACGATCATCAGCCCGCCGGGGCGAAACTTGTCGACCATAACGCCGGCGCGCGGGTTGGGGCTGCCCTCGGCGATGCCCTTGGCGCCTATAACCAGCTCTTCGCCGGGGATCTTGGAGAGCTTGTAGAGCTCCTCGTAGACCCGCGCTTTCGACCAGCCGGCGTTGCGAAAGGTGCGCTCATGCTCGGGCGACATGACGATCAGCGCGTCGGCCGACGGCGCGCTTTTGACGTTGAACATGACCTTGAGCGCCTCGGCGAAGCTGCGGCACAGGCTCTCCGGCTCGCGCGATTTCTGGTCGACGACGCCCTGCAGTCCGAACCCGGCGAATACCGTCACCGCCGACTGGCCAGGCTGCATGCCGCGCTCGACCGAAAGCGGCTCCCAGCACGAGCCTTCTTCGTCTTCGGCAAAGCAATAGGTCCACTTGCCCGGGTTGCCGAGGGTCGCGCGGTCGACCTCTTGCGGCCGGCCGCCGCCGATATTGCGGATGACGAGCTGCAGCGCGCGGCCGATCGCGCCGTTGGCGCGGTTGCCTTGGCCGAGCGCGTTGCCTCGCGAATTCATGCCGATGCGGCGGCGCACCGCGCCATTGACGACCACCACCGGCCCGACGAACATCGTCGTCGCCAGCACGCCATGCATCGCGAACGCCTCGTCGAGCACCGCCTCGACCGCGGCCAGCACCACCGGCATGTACTCGGGTTTGCACCCGGCCATCACCGCGTTGACCGCGATCTTCTCGACCGTCGCCGGCGCGAGGGTCGGCGGTATCAGCCCGACCACCTCCTGCGGGTCGCGCGACGTGCCGTCGAGCATCTTGAGCACGCGTTCCTCGGTCGGCGGCACCAGCGGCAGTCCATCCGACCAGCCGCGCTCGTGCATCGCCTCCTGGTCGTCCTCGCCCTCGCCGATCTCGATGCGGCGCGACTTGAGCCCGGTCTCGTTGAAGCGGATTTTCAGCCGCTCGATGTCCCCGGGCTCGATATTCTTCGCCCCGCAGCCCGGCCGCGATTCCGGCAGCCCGGCGCCGAGCCCGGTGACGCGCGCCACACGTTCCCATTCGCTGCGGTCCCAGCCGTAGGTGCGGTCGATCTCCTGGCCGCCGGCCATGCGGATCAGCGTCGGCACCACCTCGATCTTCAGCCGATGCGAGACATCGAGCGCGGTATCGTCGATGCGGTCGGAGACCGTTTCGGGGAAGCCGGGGTCGTCCTGCGTGTAAACCTGCACCCCCAGCCGTTGCGCCAGGTCGCCCAGCACCGGCACGGTCAGCTCACAGGTCGGGCAGTCGCGCTTTACGACGGCGATCAAGCCGTCCCCTGGCGCCTCGCTCATCGTGGGCTCCTTGTTCCGTGCAACCCAGCATGAACCCAAGGCCGGTGGCCGACAAGCTCTGCTCGGGTATGGTTATGGCGAACAAGACGAAGCGGGTGGGGGCAAGCGCGCGAGATGGACACCTTCGACTACATCGTCGTTGGCGCCGGGTCGGCAGGAGCGGCGGTGGCTTATCGGTTGTCGGCGGACCCACGCAACAAGGTGCTGCTGCTGGAAGCGGGGGCGGCGAGCCATCCATGGTCGTTCATCCCGGTCGGCTCGGCACGCCTGATCAAGAACCCCGCCGCCAATTGGCTCTATGCATCGGAGCCCGAGGCGAGCACTAACGGCCGCAGCATCCCGGTGCCGCGCGGCAAGCTGCTCGGCGGGTCGAGCGCGATCAACGGCATGGCCTTTGTGCGCGGCCAGGCGCAGGACTTCGACACTTGGGCGCAGATGGGCAACAGGGGGTGGAGCTACGCCGAGGTCCTGCCGTTCTTCAAGCGTATGGAGACTTACGAGGGGGGCGGCGATGACCGGTTCCGCGGCCGCAATGGGCCGCTGCGCGTCACCAACCCGCCGCCGGCCGAGCCGATCTTCCGGGCGCTGATCGAGGCGGCGGGCCAGGTCGGCATCCCGCACAACCCCGACTACAACGGTGCCAGCCAGGAAGGCATCGTGATGAGCCAGGCGACGATCGCGCACGGGCGCCGGCAAAGCACCGCCCGCGCCTATCTCGACCCGATCCGCAACCGGCAGAACCTGCGAATCGAGACCCGGGCGCCGACAGAGCGTCTGGTGCTCGACGGCAAGCGCTGCACCGGCGTGCGCTATTCGGTCGGCGGCGAGCCGCGCGAGGCTACCGCGACACGCGAGGTGGTGATCTGCGGCGGCACGGTAAATTCGCCGCAACTGCTGGAGCTGTCCGGCATCGGCCAACCCGAGAGGCTGCGGGCGCTGGGGATCGAGGTCACGCA
>JAFAWI010000371.1 GCA_019241915.1 Alphaproteobacteria bacterium | reverse complement strand
GGCGCGATGACCCCAAGCGTCCATGCCTCCTCGTCGATTACCCGGCGCGGGTCGGCGTCGCCGATGTCCGGCGAAAACCAGGCGGCGAGCACGCCGGCCCGGTCGGCCGCGGCGAAGATGCGGGCGACGGTGCGCACTTGCGCCCGGTCCTTGGGTGGGCCGAGCTTGGCGCAGGGCTTCCACCATGACGGCCAAACTTCGGCAAAGACGATGCGGGCTTCGGGGCCGAGGCCCAACCCTGTTTCGAACGGCCAGACCCGCGCCTGCGCCGCCCAGCGCGGGTCGTCACGCAGCGCCCGCACCACCGGCAGGCCGGTCAGCACCTGGCCGCCGACGGAGCCGGCGCCGATCAGCTTCCAGCATGGCTGCGCGCCGATCATCCAATTGTCGATCAGCCGCTTTTCGTGCAACCCTTCCGCCTCATGTCGGCGGTGGTGTTTGGGTCCGAGGAAAGCGTGGTCGAGCCGCACCGGGCGGCCCCAAAAGGGGAACGCGGCATGGGAGACGCGCTCGTTCAGTTGCGCGGCGACGAGGAAACGATTGTTGCGGTTGTCCGCCCGGTCTTCGACCAATCGCGCGATCTCGTCCCAGACCGCGCGCCAGGGCGTGCCGCCAAGGCCGAGACGCGCGGCGAAACCGACCGGATAGCCGAACGGGAAATCGAACCCGGCAACGACCCGCTCGCCGTCGGCGGCTGCTTGCGCGAGCATCTCCGCCAGGAGCGCGCGCGCCGCGTGCCGGGTCGGCGGGTTGGCGACGGTCTCGCCCGAGGGTCCAAGCCGGCAGATCCAGATGCTGTCGCGCCCGATCTTGGGAGTCGTCGCGGCGCTCCAGTCGACGAGGATGTAGGTGTCGAACAACACGGCCTGACTTTGGCGGGCGTCGGGGCCGGGCGCTAGGTGTCGAGATGCGTGGTGTCGTTCCACAGCTTGATGACCGGCTCGTCCTGGTTGTGCTCGTAGGTCAGCGCGCTGAGGCTTGTCGTGCTCAGCATCAGATAATGGCCGCCGGCCGCGCCGAAGCCGAGCCACGTGCCGGCCAACGCGCGCAGGAAATGGCCGCTCGAAAAGCACAGCACATCGCCATCGATCGCGCCCAGTTTGGCGATGACGCCTTTTGCCCGGGCGGTCACCTGATCGACCGATTCGCCACCGGGCGCGCCGTGCTTGAACAGCTGCCAATCGGGCCGGCGCTTGTGGATGTCGTGCGTCTTGATCCCCTCGTATTCGCCGTAATCCCATTCGACGAGGTCGGGCATGACCTCCGCCGCTGCGCCGAACCCCGCCAACTCGCAGGTGCGCCGCGCGCGCTGCAGCGGGCTCGTAAAGACCTTGGCGAAATTCATGCCGGCCAGCCGCGGCGCCAGCTTGCGCGCCAGCTCCTCGCCGTGCGGGGTCAGCGGCAGGTCGGTGCGCCCGGTGTGCTGCCCGGACAGGCTCCATTCGGTCTCGCCGTGCCGAGCGAGCCAGATCGTCGGATGCGGCATTGTCCTCTCTCCCCCCTGACGCGGTGGCGCCCGACCGCCGATAATCGCTGCTATATGACCGGCAATCGTGACGGAGGAAAGCCCGATGAGCGATGAACTGCCGACTGCCGCCCGCGTCGCCGATCCCGGCATCCGCGCGCTCTACCGGCTGGAAAACCGCTGGCAGGCTTGGCTCGATGTGGAAGCGGCGCTGGCCAAGGCGCAGGCCGAGCTCGGCATCATCCCGAACCAGGCGGCCGCTGCCATCGCCAAGGCCGCGCGCTACGAGCTGCTCGACCGGGCGCGCATCGACGAGGGGTTTGCGCGCACCGGACACACGATCGTGCCGCTGGTCTGGGAGCTGTCGCGTGTCGTCGGCGAGCCGCATGGCGGCTGGGTGCACTGGGGCGCGACGACACAGAACATCACGCAGACCGGCGACCTCTTGGTGCTGCGCCAGGCGCACGGCGTCTTTCTCAAGCAGATCGCCGACGCGCTCGACGCGGCGGCGGCGCTGGCCGATAAGGGCGCCGACATGCCGATCGCCGGCCGCACGCACGGCCAGCACGCGGTGCCGGCGACGTTCGGCTACAAGGTCGCGATCTGGGTCGACGAGCTGATCCGCCATGTCGAGCGCTTCCGCCAGGCGGCGCCGCGCCTGTTTGTCGCGATGCTCGGCGGCGGCGCCGGCACCTACGCCTCGCTCGGCGAGATGGGGCCGAAGGTGCAGGCCGGGATCGGCCGGCATCTCGGCTTTGGCTCGATGACGGTTCCGTCGCGGGTGATCCTCGACCACCTCGCCGAGAACATCTGTCTGCTGGGCCTGTTGGCCGCGAGCGTCGGTCGGATCGGCCGCGAGATCTACACGCTGATGAAAACCGAGTTCGGCGAGGTCGAGGAGCCGGTGCCGCCCGGCACGGTCGGCAGCTCGACCATGCCGCAAAAGCGTAACCCCAAGCTGTGCCAGGACATCATTGCCGCGGCAGCGGAAATTCGCGCGCTGGTGCCGCTCGGCCTCGAAGCGATGATGACCGAGCATGAGGCCGACCGCACCACCAGCCTGATCATGGATTCGGCCGAGAGCCGGGCCTGCATCGCCGCCGGCGACATGCTGAGCCGGCTGGTCGAGATCCTGCGCGGGCTCAAGCTCGACCCCGAACGGATGCGCGCCAACCTCGACCTCGGCGGCGGGCTCATCATGGCCGAGGCGGTGATGCTCGACCTCGGCCGCGCGATCGGGCGGCAGCATGCGCACGACGTGGTCTACGACGCGGCGATGGCGGCGGCGGTCGAGAAGAAATCGTTTGGCGATCTGCTCGCCGCCGACGCGCGGGTGACGGCGCACCTGAAGCCGGCCGACATCGCGGCGCTCCTGGATCCGACGGCCTATACCGGCCTGTGCGCAGAAATGGCGCGCGACGGGGCGAAGCGGG
>JAFAWI010000323.1 GCA_019241915.1 Alphaproteobacteria bacterium | reverse complement strand
ACGGCCGACACGCCGACCATCAGCGACAGCCGGGTGCCGTAAAGGATCGCCGACAGCACGTCGCGGCCCTGGTTGTCGGTGCCGAGCGGGTAGCTCCAATTGCCGCCGTCGAGCCATCCGGGCGGATCGGTCGCATCGAGCAGGCTCAGCGAGGCGAGATCGTAGGGATCGTGCGGGGCAATCAGCGGCGCCAGCAATGCCGCGCCGATGACGACAAAAGCGATGATCGCCGCCGCGACCGTCACCGGTGAACGCCGGAAGCTCCAGAACAGATCGCTGCCGACAAGCCGCCGCCACCCTCCCGGCTGCACCGCAAGGGCCGGCGAATCGACCGGAGCGACGGGGGCGGCGATCTCAGCCATGCGCCGCCTCGCGCTCGACCCTGAGACGCGGGTCGACGACGTAGTACAGGAGGTCGACCACCAGGTTGATCACCACAAAAAAGAACCCGACCAGCACCAGGTAAGCCGCCATCACCGGGATATCGGCGAAGGTCACCGCTTGGATGAACATCAGCCCCATGCCTGGCCACTGGAACACGGTCTCGGTGATGACGGCGAATGCAATGATCGAGCCGAGCTGAAGCCCGGTGATCGTCATCACCGGCACCAGCGTGTTCTTTAGCGCGTGGCCGAAATTGACAGCGCGGCTGGTGAGGCCGCGCGCACGGGCGAACTTGATGTAGTCGGTGCGCAGCACCTCGATCATCTCGGCGCGAACCAGCCGCATGATCAACGTCATCTGGAACAGCGCCAGCGTGATGGCCGGCAAGATGATCGCGCGCCACCCGTCGATCGTCAGAAATCCGGTCGTCCACCAGCCGATATGGGTGACCGTGCCGCGGCCAAACGACGGCAGCCAGCCGAGGATCACCGCAAAGATCAGGATCAGCAGGATGCCGATCAGAAAGGTGGGCAGCGATACCCCGACCAGCGACACGGCAAGCAGCGCCTGCGCCCCCCAGGACTCACGGCGCAGCCCGGTGTAGATGCCCATCGGCACGCCGAACAGCAGCGCCAGAAATGCGGCGGTCAAGCTCAATTCCAAGGTCGCCGGCATCTTTTCGAGGATGATCTGCCCGACCGGCCGGGCCTGCTGATAACTGAGCCCAAAATTGCCTTGCGCGGCATGCCCGACAAAGCGCGCGAACTGCACGACGAAGCTGTCGTTGAGTCCCAGATCCTGCCGCAGTTTTTCGCGGTCCTGCAGCGTCGTGTCCTGGCCGACCATGTTGTTGATCGGGTCGCCGACATAGTTGAACAGTGCGAACGCGATCAGCGCCACCGTCAGCATCACCAGCACCGACTGCATCAGCCGCCGGATCACGAAGGCGAGCATCTCCGGTCGCTTTTAGCCCTCTCCCGCATGCGGGAGAGGGAGGGACCCACGCCGCAGGCGTGGGAGGCTGAGGGTACCTGGCGGCACCCTCACCCGCCTCACTGCGCTCGGCACCCTCTCCCGCAGGCGGGAGAGGGAATAGCGGCGGTCCCAAACGGCATCAGCGATCCGGTCACTTCATCGTCACGTAACGCAGCTGGAAAGTGTTGTTGCCCATCGGCGCGACGGTCACGTTGTCGCGGCTCGCCCACACCACGATCTGCTGGTGCAGCGGAATATAGGCATAGTCGTCCTTGATCATCGTCAGCGCCTGGGCAATCAGCGTGTTGCGTTTGTCCTGGTTGAGCTCGACCTGGATCTGCCCAGCCAAATCGTCGAGTTTGGGGTTCGAATAACCGCCGATGTTGAAGACGCCATTCTTGTCCCTGCGCGTCATAACCAGCGCCTTGATCGTATCGAGCGCGTCTTGGGTGCCGGGGGTCCAGCCGAGCAGGTAGAAGCTGGTGTCGTATTTCGGCGCGTTGATCTTGCCGAAATACTTGGCGCGGGTTTGTGCCAGCAGATTGGCTTTGATGCCGATCCTGGCCAGCATCGCCACCACCGCCTGGCACACCGCCTCGTCGTTGACGTAGCGGTCATTAGGGCAATCGAACCCGACCTCGAACCCGTCCGGGTAGCCGGCATCGGCAAGCAGTTTTTTGGCGCCGGCGATATCGACCGGGAAGCGCTTGTCGAGCGCCGGGTCATAGCCGTTGACTCCGGGGCCGATCATCAACGCGGTCGGGTGGGCATAGCCGCGCATCACCTTGGCGGCGATCGCGTCTTCGTCGATCGCCTTGGTGAAGGCCTCGCGCACCCGCTTGTCCTTGAACGGGTTCTTGCCCTTGATGTTGCTTTCGAGCAACTCGTCGCGGCTCTGATCCATGCCGAGAAAGATCGTACGCAGTTCGGGTGTCTTCCAGATCTTCATCCCCGGTGTCTTTTCGATCCGGTCGGTGTCCTGCGGCGGCACCGTATAAAGGAAGTCGAGTTCGCCGGAGAGCAGCGCAGATACGCGGGTGGAGGCATTCTCGATGCGGTTGAAGACGGTGTCGTCAAAGTCGATCGGCCATTGTTTGAGACCCCACCAGTCGGGGTTCTTCTTCAGCATCGTCTTCACGTCAGGCTGGCGGTCGGCCAGAATGAACGGGCCGGTGCCGTTCTCGTTGCGTGTCGCGTAGCTTTCCTCGTTTTTGGTCAGATCGGCGGCGCGGGTAGTGTTGTGCTCCTCGCACCATTTCTTCGACATGATGGAGATTGTCGGCAGGTTGTTGGGCATGATCGGGTCCGGCCCGTCGGTGATGAAGTCGACGGTGTAGTCGTCGATCTTTTTGACTTCCTTCACCGTTGCCAGCGGGCTGGCGACGTTCGATCCCGGATGTGTCGCCCGGTCGTACGAGAAAACGACATCGTCGGCCGTGAACGGCGTGCCGTCGTGAAACTTCACGCCTTGGCGCAGCTTGAACCGCCACGTCGTCGGGTCGGTCTGACTCCACTCGGTGGCGAGGGCGCCTTCGAGCTTCATGTCCTTGTCCCACCGCACCAGCTGCTCGTAGAAGCTCTGGTCGAACAGCAACAGGAAGGTCTCCTGCCGCGCATAGGGATCCATCGAGTTCGAATCGCCGTCATTGGCCCAGCGAAACGTTTTGGCCCCGGCGCCACCCGCCAGCAACACTACCGCGGAGCCCGCCAAGATCAGCCGCCGAATGTGCAACCCCATCGCCGCCTCCGCCATCGTTGACGTGTCTTAGCAAGCCCAATGCCTGCGCGGCAACAAACTGTGGTCATTCCCTTATCCGTCTCGCGCCGGCATGGCCGGCGCGATCCATCCGCTCCCGCATGCGGGGATACGGGGAGGGCCCGGGCCGTCGGGCGTGCGAAGGGTGAGGGTATGTTCGCCGCCAAGCCGCCGCTATGATCGCCCGATGCAGCGCATCGATGCGATCGTGATCGGTGGCGGGCTGGTGGGGTCGGCGATCGCCTATGGTCTCGCACGGGCCGGCCTCAAGACCGCGCTGATCGACGAGGGCGACGTCGCGTTTCGCGCCTCGCGGGGCAATTTTGGCTTGGTCTGGGTGCAGTCCAAAGGCCTTGGCGCGCCGCATTACCAGCGCTGGACCCGCCGGTCGGCCGAGGAGTGGCCCAAGCTGGCCGCCGAACTTGTCGCAGGCACCGGCATCGATCCGGCGCTCGAACAGCCGGGCGGGGTCCACCTCTGCCTGAGCGACCAGGAACTGGACGAGCGCCGCGCGCGGATGGAACAGATGCGCGCCGAGGCCGGCAATTTTGGCTTCGACTACCGCATGCTCGGCCCGTCCGAGCTCAAGGACATGCTGCCGCGGCTCGGCCCGGCCGTGGTCGGCGCTTCATGGACACCCTATGACGGCCATGCCAACTCGCTCTACTTGCTGCACGCACTGCACAACGGTTTTGTGCAGCGTGGCGGCGTCTATATCCCAAATCGAACGATCGATTACGCCGCTGCGCAGCCGAATGATTTTCGCCTTGGCAGCGGCGCCGACGAGGTCGCCGCGCCGAAAATCGTGCTTGCCGCGGGGCTCGGCAACGCCAAACTGGCGCCGCTGTTCGGCCTCCGCGCGCCGGTGCGGCCCCAGCGTGGCCAGATCCTCGTGACCGAGCGGGCCGGCCGGGTCTTCGACATGCCGACCACGACCGTGCGCCAGACGGTCGAGGGCGGCATCATGATCGGCGACAGCATGGAGGATGTCGGCTTCGACACCTCGCAGCGTCCCGACGTGATGGCCGCGATGGCTGAGCGGGCGGTGCTCTCATTCCCGTGGCTCGCCGAGCTGCAGGTGGTGCGGGCGTGGGCGGCGCTGCGCGTGATGCCGCCTGACGGCACGCCGATCTATGACGAGAGCGAGCAGTTCCCCGGCGCCTTCACCGCCAATTGCCACAGCGGCGTGACCCTCGCCGGCGCGCACGCCAACGTCTTTGCGGCGATGGTCGCTGCCGGCGCTCTGGCGCCCGAGATGGTCCCCTTTTCCGCCAGGCGGTTTGATGTTCCGCAAGCGGCCTGAGGGTTCTGCCGCGACCGTTTGGGTGACGGTCGAGGGACGCGAGGTCCAGGTGCCGGCAGGCGCCTCAGCCGCCGCGGCGCTGCTGCTTGCCGGTCTTGCCGCGACGCGCGAGACTGCGGTCAGCGGCGCCGCCCGCGGACCCTATTGTCTGATGGGCGTCTGCTTCGAGTGCCTCGCCGAAATTGACGGTGTTCCGAACTGCCAAAGCTGCATGGTCACGATCGGCCCCGGCATGGCCATCCGCCGCCAGCACGGCAAACGCATCGCCACGCCGCAATGATGTCCGCATCGTTGCGAGCGAAGCGAAACCACCTCGCAACCCATTCGCGGTCTTCGGGTTCGCTCTCCGTCCCTTCGGCCGGGGCTGAGGGCAGCATGCGGCGAGCTTCTCCGCGTGGCTGCGGCGCTTGCGAACCCTCCGATGCCCACGGCACGAACCCCTCCCTCTTCCGCGTGCGGGAGAGGAGATATCGGCGATGACCCCCCAGCGCATCGATCTCGCCGTCGTCGGCGCCGGGCCCGCGGGGTTGGCGGCGGCGACGACTGCCGCCGACCTCGGGCTCGACACGCTGCTGCTTGACGAGCAGGACGGGCCCGGCGGTCAGATCTATCGCGGCATCGAGCGCGCCCCGGATGGCCGCAACAAGACGACGCCGCTCGGCGTCGACTACCTTGCCGGGAAGCCGCTTGCCGCCGCGCTGCGCGCCAGCCGCGCTGGCTATCTGCCCGGCACCACGGTCTGGCACATCGATGCAGACGGGACGTTGTCGGTGCTCGACAAGAATGGCAGCCGCACGATCCGCGCGCGCCGCATTGTGCTCGCCACCGGCGCGATGGAACGGCCGGTGCCGATACCCGGCTGGACGCTGCCCGGCGTGATGACCGTCGGCGCCGCGCAGATCCTGCTTAAGACAGGCGATCTGGTGCCCGCCGGCCGCTCCGTGTTGACCGGACAGGGGCCGCTGATCTGGCTGGCCGCGGCTCAGCTCGTCCGCGCCGGTGCGCCACCCGCGTTGATCCTGGAAACCGCGCCGCACCGCAATTATCACGCGGCGGCTCGTCTGTTGCTGCGGGCGCTGTGGCCGGCGCGGCGCCAACTGGCCAAAGGGCTCGGGCTCATCCGCGAGGTACGCGGCGCCGGCGTTCCGGTTGTACGCGAAGCCGTGGGCCTGGCGGCGCTCGGCCGCGGCCGGCTTGAACGCGTCGCCTGGAACGGTGGCGAGATCGCTGCCGATCTTCTGCTGCTGCATGAGGGTGTGATCCCCAACATACAGATATCGTTGGCTCTCGGGCTGGAGCATCGCTGGGATGCCGCGCAATTGTGCTGGCGTCCAGTGGCCGACGAGTGGGGAGCAACCAGCCTGCCGACGGTCGCCATTGCGGGTGACGGCGCAGGCATCGCCGGCGCTGAGGCGGCTGCGCTTACTGGCCGTCTCGCCGCCCTCGATGCTGCGGCACTGCTCGACAAGCTCGACCCGGCCGAGCGCGACCGCCGCGCTCGACCGATCCGCAAGG
Source organism: Alphaproteobacteria bacterium (assembly GCA_019241915.1). Taxonomy (GTDB): domain Bacteria; phylum Pseudomonadota; class Alphaproteobacteria; order ATCC43930; family CGMCC-115725; genus DATARH01. The sequence goes on along the minus strand of JAFAWI010000323.1, from coordinate 2,371 downwards.
CGCTCAAGCGCGAGCTGGCGATCCGCCCGCTGCTCGATGCGCTCTACCGCCCGGCGCCGCCGGTGCTGGTGCCACCGGACGATGTCGTCGCCTGCCGCTGCGAGGAGGTGACCGTCGCGCAAATCCGCCGCGCCGCCCGGCTCGGCGCGCCGGGACCGAACCAGGCCAAGGCCTTCACCCGCTGCGGTATGGGCCCGTGCCAGGGCCGCCTTTGCGGCCCGACCGTCTCCGCTGTCATGGCCGACGCGCTCGGCAAGCCGATCGCGGAGATTGGCACCTACCGCCCGCGCGCCCCCTACAAGCCGATCACCTTGCGCGCGCTGGCCGGGCTTGGCGCCTCTCCATCCGCCGGCAGCTGAAAGCGGCGATCCATGCCGACCTGCAACCGGTCACGAAGTCCCCAATCCCAGTCAAAAAAGGCTGGACGCGCGAAAGGCTTGGGCTAACTGCCGCGGTGCTCGCTGATCGACCGATATCCGCTGGCTGCCCGGTTTGCCGTCGGGGCCATGCGGCCATGCGGCCACGCTCTTGCGCTTGCCGCGGTTTCCCCAAAGGATGGGCGGCCTCCCCCGCAATGTGACGCACGCCCATGTCCGACCATCCGCTCGCCCCGCTTCTGGCTCCACGCTCCGTCGCGATTTTCGGCGCCTCCAACGACCCGACCCGAATCAGCGGCCGTTCGCTGCGCTACTACCGCGAAGCGGGCTTCAAGGGCGCGATCTACCCGATCAACCCAACTCGCGCGGAGGTGCAGGGCCTCAGGGCCTACCCGGACCTCGCCACGGTCCCGGGCGAGGTCGATTTCGGCCTGATCGCGGTGCCCGCCAACCTCGCAATCGAGGCGATGGAGGCCTGCGTCAAGAAAGGCGTGCGCGGCGTCGTCATGTTCACCGCCGGGTTCGCCGAGATCGGCGCCGAAGGTCGCTTGCTGCAGGAGCAGATCACCCGCATCGCGCTCGACAACGGCATCCGCCTCTGCGGGCCGAACTGTCTCGGCCTGTTCAACATGCGGATCGGCCATACGCCGACCTTCAGCTCGTTTCTCGAAGAGGGACCGCCGCAATCGGGGCCGCTCGGCATGGTCACGCAGTCGGGCGCATTCGGCACGCATCTCTTGGCTCTGACCGCGCGACGCGGCATCGCGGTTGGCGTCTGGATGTCGACCGGCAACGAGGCCGAGGTGCAGGTCGCCGACGGCATTTCGTTCCTCGCCGAAGACCCCGAGACCAAGGCGATCGCCTGCTACATGGAGGCGATCCAGGACGGCGAGCGCTTTGCTGCCGCGGTCAAGAAGGCGCGCGAGAAAGGCAAGCCGGTGATCGCGATGAAAGTCGGCGGTTCGGAGATCGGCGCGGCGGCGGCCGCCTCGCACACCGCCTCGTTAGCGGGGAGCGACGCGATCTATGACGCGGCGCTGCGTCAGCTCGGGGTCGAGCGTGCCAAGACGCCGGAAGACCTGGTCGAGATCGCCTATGCCTGCACCCGCGGCCGGCTGCCGCGTTCGCGCAAGCTCGCGGTCATGACGATGTCGGGCGGCGCCGGCGTGCTGATGGCGGATGCCGCCGAAGAGCAGGGCCTCGACCTCGCTCCGCTGGCCGAGGATTCGCAGAAGGAAGTGCTGTCCTGGGTGCCGTTCGCGGCGCCGCGCAATCCGGTCGACGTCACCGCGCAGGCGCTCAACGACCCGTCAATCCTCGACAAGAGTTTCGACCTCTTGCTCGGCAGGGAGAAGTTCCCGTCGATGGTCGGCTTTTTCACCACGTGGGCCTCATCGCCGCAAATGGCCGAGCCGCTCTACCAAGCCTTGTCGGGTGCGGCCGAGCGCTACCCGGAGGCCTACATCGCCCTCTCCGCGATCGCGGCGCCCGAGATGCAGCGCCGGTACGAGGCCGCGGGGATCGGTGTCTACGAAGATCCGTGGCGTGCGGTCGAGGCCATCGCCGCGGCGACGCGCTGCGCCGAGCGGATCGCCACGCCGCCGCACCCGGTGCCCGCGGTGTCGGCTGGATTGACGCCGCTGCCTCGGCACGCGCTTGGCGAGCACGAGGCGAAAGCTATCCTCGCGGCCGCGGGCATTCCGATCCTCGAGGAACGCCTCGCCACCACCGCGGCAGAGGCCGCGGCCTGCGCCGATCTCGGTGAAAAGCTCGTGCTGAAGATCGCCTCGCCGCAGATCGCCCATAAGACCGAGGTCGGCGGCGTCATGCTCAACGTGCCGTCATCCGAGGCCGGTGCGGCCTATACCGAGCTGATGACCCGCGTCGCCCAGCGCGCGCCGCACGCCAACCTCGAAGGCGTGCTGATCTCGCCGATGCTGACGGATGGCACCGAGATGATCCTCGGCGTGCAGCACGACGGGGTGTTTGGGCCG
>JAFAWI010000297.1 GCA_019241915.1 Alphaproteobacteria bacterium | reverse complement strand
GTCGCCAATTTTGTGCTGATGGAATACGGCACCGGCGCGATTTTCGGCTGCCCGGCGCACGATCAGCGCGATCTCGACTTTGCCCGCAAATACATGCTGCCGGTCATCCCGGTGGTGCTGCCGCCGCGCACCGGTCCCGCGACATTCGCTGTCGGCGACACCGCCTATGTCGATGACGGGACGCTGTTCAACTCGGGTTTCCTCAACGGGCTCTCGGTGCCCGAGGCCAAGCGTGCCGTCGCCGAACGTCTGCGAGCGCTGGGTGCGGGCGAAGGCACCGTTGCCTACCGGCTGCGCGATTGGGGCGTCTCGCGTCAGCGCTATTGGGGCTGCCCGATCCCAGTCATCCATTGCGGCGATTGCGGCATCGTACCGGTGCCGGAGGGCGATCTGCCGGTCGAGTTGCCTGACGACATCGACTTCGACGCGCCGGGCAACCCGCTCGACCGTCATCCGGCCTGGAAGTACGTCAGCTGCCCGCGCTGCGCCGGCCCGGCGGTGCGCGAGACCGACACGTTCGACACCTTCTTCGAATCGTCCTGGTATTTCCTGCGCTTCTGCTCGGCGCGCGCGGCGGTCGCGTTCGAGCGGGCCGCGGCGCAGTACTGGATGCCGGTCGACCAGTACATCGGGGGGGTCGAGCACGCGGTCCTGCACCTGCTCTACTCGCGCTTTTTCATGCGCGCGCTCAAGGAATGCGGCTATCTCGAGATCGAGGAGCCGTTTGCCGGTCTCTTTACCCAAGGCATGGTCTGCCACCAGACCTATCAGAACGCCGAGGGAGAATGGCTTTTCCCCGAGCAGGTGACCGCCGATGCCGCCGGGCGGCTGTCGGACGGCGAAGGCCGACCGGTTGTCGCCGGACGGCTCGAGAAAATGAGCAAGTCGAAAAGAAACGTGGTCGGCCTCGACGGTATCGTCGAGACCTACGGTGCCGATACGGCGCGGCTCTACTTGTTGTCGAACAGCCCACCGGACCGCGATCTCGAATGGACCGACACCGGGATCGAGGGCGCCTGGCGCTATGTCAACCGGCTGTGGCGGATGGTGTCCGAGCCGGTGGTTCCGCTGCCGCCGGCCGGAACGCCGGTTGCCGGTGATCTGCCGCCCGCGGTGAGTGCTGTGCGCCGCGCCATCCACAAGGCGATCGCCGCGGTGACGGATGACATCGACAAATTCCGTTTCAATCGCGCTGTCGCCCGCATGTACGAGCTGACCAACGCGCTCGAAGAGCTCGACGCGGCGGGCGGCGACGCGGCGGGCGCCGTGCTGCGCGAGGGGCTGGAGACCGCCGCCCGTTTGCTCGCTCCGATGACGCCGCACCTGGCCGAGGAGATTTGGGAGCATCTCGGCCACGATGACATGCTGACCGAGGTGCCGTGGCCGTTCGCCGATCCTGAGCTGACGCGCGACGAGCAGGTGACGATCGCCGTCCAGGTCAACGGCAAGCTGAGGGCGACCGTCGACATGCCGCGCGACGCCGCGGCAAGCGAGGTTGAGCAAGCGGCCCTCGCGCTGCCGCAAGTCATCCGGCTGCTCGACGGGAAGACGCCGCGGAAGGTGGTGGTGGTTGCCAACCGCATCGTCAATCTGGTCGCCTAGGATGATCGATCGGCGGCTGGTCTTGGCGCTGCCGCTGTTGCCGGCGTTGGGCGGCTGCGGCTGGGAGCCGATCTACGCCAATCGTCAGACCGCCGCAGCCGACGCCGCCTTGCAATCCATCGCGGTGACGCCGATCGCAGAGCGGATCGGCCAGCGCCTGGAAATGGCGCTGCGCAATTCGCTCAATCCGAACGGCGCTCCGGCTCAACCCAAATATCTGCTTCGGGTCACGATGGCGACCGCTACCGCCGACCTTGGCATTCAATCCCAAGGCCTTGGCACCCGCGGCGATGTCTCGGTGGCGGCGACCTACCAGCTCAGCGACGCCGCGACGCGGGCCATCGTGCAGACCGGCTCGATGCATACCAGTGAATCGTTCGACATCCAGGCGAATGGCTACAGCACTGTGGTCGCGCAAGACGATGCATTTGTGCGTGCCGTCGAGCAGATCCGGGGCGAAATCGTGACCCGCCTGACGCTGTTTTTGCAGAAAAAGGCGGCGGCGGCCTCGTGAAGGTAGCGCCGGCGCGCGTCGATGCCTTTCTGCGGCGACCCGACGCGCAGATCGCTGCGGTGTTGCTCTACGGACCGGATGCCGGGTTGGTGCGCGAACGCGCCGATGCGCTCGGCCGCTCGGTGGTGCCCGATCTGCGCGATCCGTTTCGCGTTGTGGATATAAGCGGCCCGGCAATCGCCGCCGATGCTGCGCGCCTTGCCGACGAAGCAGCGCAAATCGGCCTCATGGGAGGCAGACGCCTGGTGCGCGTACGCGAGGTGGGAGATGCGCATGCCGCCCCCTTCGCGCACCTTCTTGCAAGCGCCGCGGGCGACGCAATGATCGTTGTCGAGGCCGGGGAATTGCCGGCGCGCAGCGCGTTGCGCCGAATATTCGAGGACGCCGCCAACGCCGCCGCCATCGGCTGCTATCCGGACAATGCGCGTGACCTTGCCGAGGTCGTTCGCCAGAGCCTGGCCGCGCATCGCGTCGCCGTCAGCCGCGATGCGGTGGAGTTTCTTGTCATGCATCTTGGCGGCGACCGGTTGCTGACGCGTTCGGAATTGGAAAAGCTTGCGCTTTACGCCGGCGATGGCGGTCGCGTCGAAATCGAAGATGCGCGTCAGGCGGTGGCCGACAGCGCCGCGCTGTCGCTCGACGATGCGATACTCGCCGCCGCCGAAGGGAACGCCCCGGCGCTCGACCGTGCCCTGTCGCGCGCCTTTCAAGAGGGCGAGACACCGGTCGCAGTCATCCGGGCGATGCTGCGCCATCTTCAGCGCCTGCATGGCCTCGCCGCCCGCGTCGCCGACGGCGAGGCGCTCGATACAGTGCTGCGCGGCGCCCGTCCGGCGATCTTCTTCAAGCAGCAGGACAGCTTTCGACGTCAACTCAGCCGCTGGCAGGAACCCGAATTGCGGCGGTGGCTCGACGATCTCGCGACCGCGGAGGCGCGCGCCAAAACAACCGGGATGCCAGCCGAGAGCGTATGCCGCGCGGTCCTGCTGGGTATAGCCGTGGCGGCGCCGGTTCAGCCGGCGCGCAGCAGCGCGATCAGCCGATCCAGCTGATCCAGACTGGCGTAGTGCAGGGTGAGGGAGCCGCCGCGGGGGCGGGCGGCGATGGTTACGCGAAGCCCCAGATCGCGGCTCAAATCGCGTTCGAGGGCGACGGTATCGGCGTCATGTCCCGGCACCGCGCGTCGTGCCGACCCTTGGCGCGGCACGGTCCGCCGTTTCACCAGCTGTTCGGTCGCCCGAACATTGAGGCCGCGGCGCATGATTTCGGCTGCCAGCCGCCCGGGCTCGTCGGCGCCGAGCAACGCGCGACCGTGACCGGCGGAGAGCAAGCCGGTTTCCAGATATTGCCGCACCGCCTCCGGCAGACCAAGCAGCCGCATTGTGTTGGCCACGTGGCTGCGGCTCTTGCCGAGCGCCTCCGCCACCGCAGCCTGGGTGCGGCCGAACTCCTGCGTCAGCCTGCGATACGCTTCCGCTTCTTCGATAGAAGTCAAATCATCGCGCTGCAGGTTCTCGATCAGCGCGATCTCCAGCGCCTCGCGGTCGCCGAGTTCGCGCACGAGGACCGGCACCGCATGCAGCCCGGCCCGCTGCGCCGCGCGCCACCGCCGCTCGCCGGCCACGATTTCGAACGTCGCGTCGCTATCGTCATCGATCGGACGCACCAGTAGCGGTTGCAGCAACCCTTTGTCGCGAATGGATTGCGCGAGCCCTTCGAGCTCGTTCTGATCGAAATGGCGGCGGGGTTGCATCGTTCCGGGCCGGATCGATTCGATCGGCACGTCGCGCGCCGGGGTGCTGTCGGGCGGCGGCCTGCCTTCGACGCCCCCGAAAAGCGCGGACAACCCGCGGCCGAGCGGCTGGCGGCGCGCGGCGCTCATGCCGCGGCCAGGATCTCGCCGGCCAGCCTGGAGTAGGCGCGCGCGCCGGCGCAGCGGCGGTCGTACAACAGCGCGGGCAGACCGTGCGACGGTGCCTCCGACAGACGAATATTGCGCGGAATCACGGTCTTGTAGACCTTGCCGTGGAAATGGCCGCGGACGTCGGCCGCCTCCGATTCGCACAAATTGTTGCGGCGGTCGTACATCGTCAGGACCACGCCTTGCAAGGTGAGGCGCGGGTTGAGCGAGCGCTGCACGCGCGCCACCGTATCCATCAGCTGCGCCACGCCGGCCAGCGCGTAGAACTCGCATTGCAGCGGCACCAGCACCTTGTCGGCGGCTGTCAGCGCGTTGATCGTCAGCAGATTGAGCGAGGGCGGGCAGTCGATCAGCACATCGTCGTAACCGCCGAGATGGCCGCGCAACGCCTCGGCCAGCACGAACTCGCGCCGTGGGCGCGGGCCAAACTCGATCTCCGCCGCCGCCAAATCGGGCGACGACGGCACGACATCGAGGCCGGGAACGGCGCTTGCCGCGACCGCAGCATCAAAGCCAGCTTCGCCGAGCAGCAGCGTGTAGCTTGTCGCCACCGCGTCCTCCGGCGCCCCAAGCCCGGTCGTCGCATTGGCTTGCGGGTCGAGATCGAGCACCAGCACGCGCCGGCCGCCCGCGGCAAACGCTGTTGCCAGATTAACCGCCGTTGTGGTCTTGCCTACCCCGCCCTTCTGGTTTGCGACCGCGACGACCCGCGGCCTGCCCGGCGCCGCGGGGCGGCGCACGGCAGCGTCACGCCGGGCAAGCTTCACGCACCACCTGCTGCAAAGAAAGAACGACCCCGCCTGGATCGGAGCGGCTCGGGTGCCGCGTAACCGCCATTGTCCAGGCTTTGCCCGCGGCGGTCAATTCTTCCTCGGCGCGCTGCCCCTTGAGGAACAAGCAGACAGTCCGCACGCCGATAAACCGTTGTGCGAGCGGTAAAAGCCGATGGAGCGGCGCACAGCCGCGGGCCGTGACGACATCGACCGCGCGCGGCGGCACGGCCTCGATTCGGCAGGCGCGCACGGTCACCGCGGCTGCCGTCTCGCGCGCCGCCTCGCGCAGGAAGGCGGCCTTGCGCGTGTCGGCCTCGATCAACTCAACGCCGGGCATGCCGAGGATCGCCAGCACCAAGCCGGGAAACCCGGCGCCGCTGCCGAGGTCGGCGAGGCTGCGCGCCGCCTCGGGGATAAGCGGCAGCAGTTGAGCCGAATCGAGAAAGTGCCGCCGCCATGGGTCGGCCAATGTGGCGCGGCCCACCAGGTTGAGTCGCCTGGACCATTCCGCCAGCACCCGTGCGTAAGCCTGCAGTCTCGCCATTGTTTCACGTGAAACACCGGTGAGCCGGGCGAACTCGTCCGGGGTCAGCGGCGCCGCGGCAGTCACGCCGCCTGCGGATGGCGTTTGACGTGGCGCAGCAGCGCCACCAGCGCCGCCGGCGTCACCCCCGAGATACGCGACGCCGCGCCAAGGCTCGCCGGGCGCGCGGCTGCGAGCTTCTGCCGCACCTCGGCGGAGAGTCCACCGATTTTGGCATAGTCGACCTCGGCCGGGAGCAGCATCGCTTCGTCTCGTCGCAGCGCCGCGACATCGCGCTCCTGCCGCTCGAAATACCCTGCGTAGCGGGCATCGGTTTCCAGCTGCTCGGCGATTTCCGGGCTCACAGCCGCCAGCTCAGGCCAAATATTCGACAGAAAACGAATATTGACGTCGGGCCGGGCGAGCAGATCGGCGGCACAGCGTTCGACTCCATCGGCGTTGACCGCGAGGCCGGAGGCGATAAGCGCGTTCGGCGCCAGGCGCAACCGCTGCGTCAACGCGCGCGCCTCGGCCAGCGCCGTCATCTTTCTGCCGAAGGCGTCGGCGCGGGGGCGGCTTGCTGCGCCGATCGCGACCGCGCGCGGCGTCAGCCGCTGATCGGCGTTATCGGCGCGCAACCGCAGCCGGTATTCCGCGCGTGAGGTAAACATGCGGTAGGGTTCGCTGGTGCCTCGCGTCACCAGGTCGTCGACCAGCACGCCGATATAAGCCTCGGCGCGGTCGAGCACGAACGGCGGCGAGTCCCCCGCCGAGAGCGCCGCGTTAACCCCGGCGATGAGCCCTTGCGCCGCCGCTTCCTCATAGCCTGTGGTGCCGTTGACCTGCCCGGCGAGGTAGAGGCCGGGCAGGCGCCGCGTTTCCAGCGTCGGGTGGAGTTCCCGCGGATCGACGTAATCGTACTCGATGGCATAGCCGGGGCGGCGGACGACCGCGCGCTCCAGGCCTGGGATCGTCGCCACAAAACGGGCCTGGGCATCGCGCGGCAACGACGTCGATATCCCATTGGGATAGATGGTGTCGTCGTCGAGCCCTTCGGGTTCAAGGAAAATCTGGTGCCGCTCGCGCATCGCGAAACGCACCACCTTGTCCTCGATCGACGGGCAATAGCGCGGCCCGACCCCGGCGATCTCGCCGCCGTAGAGCGGCGAGCGAGCGAGGTTGTCGCGGATGATCGCGTGCGTTGCCGGGGTCGTTTCGGTGATATGACAAACGGTTTGCGGTGTCGTGATCTGTTCGGTGAGGAACGAAAACGGGACCGGAGGCTCGTCGCCGCGCTGCACCTCGAGACCGGCCCAATCGATCGTACGGCCGTCGAGGCGCGGCGGCGTGCCGGTCTTGAGGCGCCCGAGCGCGAAGCCGGCGCGGCGCAATGTCCCGCTCAGCCCGTAAGAGGCGGCCTCGCCGACCCGGCCGGCCGGGGTCTTCTCATCGCCGATATGGATCAGGCCGCCCAGAAACGTGCCGGTCGTCAGCACCACCCGCGCCGCGGCGATGTCGCCACCGTCGGCCAGAAGCAGCCCGGCGACACGGCCGGCCGTATCGAGCCGCAGGTCCTCGACCGCGCCTTCGATCACCGTGAGGTTGGCAAACCCCGCAAGCAGGTCGGCAACCGCTTGGCGGTACAGTTTGCGGTCGGCCTGCGCGCGCGGGCCGCGCACCGCCGGCCCTTTGCTGCGGTTGAGCAGGCGGAATTGAATCCCGGCGCGGTCGATGGCGCGGCCCATGATGCCGTCGAGCGCGTCGATCTCGCGCACCAGGTGACCCTTGGCCAGGCCGCCGATCGCCGGGTTGCACGACATCTCGCCGATCGTGTCGCGCCGATGCGTGACCAG
>JAFAWI010000601.1 GCA_019241915.1 Alphaproteobacteria bacterium | reverse complement strand
TCATCGTATGAGGCACCGGACCGATATCCACCTGGCTCCAGGTGTCTCCGCCGTCTTTGCTGCGCAGCAGGATGCCGAGATCGCTGATAAAGCCGGAGCCGGCGGCGCACCACAGATGCCGCGGGTTGCCCGGCACCTCGCGGATGTCGCGGCAATAGATCTGGCCCTTGGCGTTGAGCGGTTGGAGCTTGATGTGCTCCCAATGGTCGCCGCCGTCGGCGCTCTTCCACATGCCGGCGCGCGCGATGCCGAACACCGTGCCGGGCCGCCAGCGGCTCGCCAAGACGCCGTGCATGTCGACCATGTCGTCGTTGATGTACTGGCCGTGGCTCAAATTCTCCCAATGCGCGCCGCCATCGGTCGAGCGGATCGTGCCGCCGACCTCGATCGCGCCGTAGAGATGGTCGGGTGCGCTCACGCTCGCGTCGAGCATCAGCACCCGCTTGGCCGGGTTGGCGCCGGGCGCGGTGGTGATGTCGGGAAAGCGCACGCTGACCGGCAGCCGCACCCAGCGCTCCCCGGCATCGTCGCTGCGGTAGATTTCGCTGTTGTCGCAGCCGACCAGGATCGTGTCGGGGTCATGCGGGTGGAACAGGATCGACCACACCGGCAGGCCGTGATCGGGCAGCTCGACCCAGTCCCAATGCTCGCCGCGGTCGGCGCTGCGATAGACGCCGGCTTGCGTACCGGCATAAACGATCGCGGGGTTCTGCGGGTGCACCGCCAGGGCGCGGACCGCCGGCCGTTCGGGCAGCCCGCGTTCAATCCGTTCCCATTCCTCGCTGCCGTCGGCGAGGCGGAGCATCCCGGCATCGACGGGCCGGTTCGGCCCGGTCTCGCCGGCGAGGCCGGCGTAGAGGTAAGCGCGTCTGTCGGTCATGAAGCACCTCCCTGCGGTTCTGGCGTCTTGACGGCTCAGGCCAGCGGCGGCCGGCGGTCGCGGAACGGGGTCGCCTTTTCGAACGCATCGGCGACCCGCAGCACGGTCGCTTCGCGGAACGGCTTTCCGACGAGCTGGATTGCCAGCGGTAGGCCGCTCCCGCCGAAGCCCGAGCAGACCGACATCGCCGGATAGCCGGCGACGTTGAACGGCATCATAAAGCTGGGCTGCTGGAACACGTCCCATTTCGGCAGCGCGTCGATCTTTGGCGCTTCTTTCGGGAACACCGCGGTCAGCACGACATCGAGATCGGCCATCGACGCGTGCAATTCCGCCCGCAGCTCGCGCCGCCGCCGTACCGCCTGCAGGTAATCGACGCCGGAAACAAAGGCGCCGAGCATCAGCCGGGTGCGCATCCGTTCGCCAAAGTCGCCGAGCCGGGTGCGCGACCATTCCTCATAGGCGGCGGCGCGCTCGACAATCGAGATCAGCGAGCCGCAGGCGTGCCAATCCTGCAGCGGCGACAGCTGCACCTCGCGGATTTCGGCGCCGAGGCCGCGGAAGGTCTCGACCGCGGCGCTGATCCCGCGCTGTGTGGTGTCGCCGACCTTGTGGTCGACCTCGTGGAAGTGGTGGATGACGCCGATCTTGAGCCCTTCGATTCCGCTCCCGAGCGCGGCGCGGTAATCGGGGATCGGCCGGTTGGCGCTGGCAGGGTCGCGCGGGTCGTGGCCGGCGAGCGCCTGCAACATGATCGCGCAGTCTTCCGCGGTCCACGCCATCGGCCCGATATGGTCGAGACTGAACGCGGCCGGCGCGACGCCGGCGCGGCTGACGAGACCGTAGGTCGGCTTGAGCCCGGCGATGCCGCAATAGGCGGCGGGGCCGCGGATCGAGCCGCCGGTGTCGGTGCCGATGCCGCAGAGGATCATGCCCGAGGCCACCGCGGCGCCGGTGCCGCTGCTGCTGCCGGCGGTGAAATGGTCGGTGTCCCACGGGTTGCGTGCCGGCGGCTGCGGCAGGTCGAACGACGGCCCGCCATCGGCAAATTCGTGCGTCGTGAGCTTGCCGATCAGCACGCTGCCGGCGGTCGCAAGCTTTTCGGCGCAGGTCGCGTCGGCGTCCGGGATGTTGCCCTGCAGCAGCTTCGACTGGCAGGTCGTCGGGATGCCCTTGGTGTCGACAATGTCCTTGAGGCCGACCGGGATGCCGTGCAGCGGGTTTTTCGGCCCGCCCGCCATGATCGCCGCCTCGGCCGCGCGCGCTTCGGCAAGCGCGCGCTCTTCGGTGAGGTGGACAAAGGCGTGCAGCCGGTCGTCCAGCGCGTGCACGCGGTCGAGGCAGGCCTTGGTCAGCTCCACCGGCGACAGCTGCTTTGCCGCGATCTGCCGCGCCGCTTCGGCGATGGTCGGGATCGGCCCGGTCATCACAAATCCTCCTCGGCAAAGCCGTAGGTCGGCGCCGGCTCAGCCATGCGTCCGCGCGGCTTGCGCACGCGCTCGGCCATCGCGGCGATGCCGTCGCAGACAGTCTTCAGCTCGGCCTTTTCCGCCTCGCTCAGAGAAAGGCCGGCGCGGGCGAGGAGGTATTCGAAGGCAGCGTCGTTGATTTGCGTCGGCATGCGATCATCCCTTGTGCTGAAGGTCCCACGTTCGGTTGGCGGCGCTCCTGCGGTTGCCTCAGTGCCGAACGGCATCCGGCTCGGAAGCGAGAAAGCTCAGCCCACATCGCGGTCGAGCAATTCGATCAGCACATTCTGCGGACCGCGGACGAAGGCGATACGCACGCCGGGGCGGATGGTCTTGGGCTCGGTCGCAAACTCGGCGCCCTTCGCTTTCAGCGCGGCACACACCCGGTCGATGTTGCTCACCCTCAAGCCGATATGGTCGAGCCCGACAAAGCTGTTCTCCGGCCTTTCGGCCAATGCTGCGCTGTCGGGCACCTTGGCGATGAAGTGGTTGACGCCGGCGAGCTTGATGTCGGTGCGCTCGATGCCGTTGGACATCACCGAATGGACGATTTCGGCGCCGAACATGTCGCGATACCACGCCGCCGTCGCCTCGGGATCGGGGCTGCGCAGGTGCACGTGATCGTAGCTGAATTCGGTCATCCGGCGCTCCTGTTTCTGCCGCCGTCATCGCGAAAGGCGCGGCGATCGAGCCTCTCGTCTGCCGAGCCTTGCGGGCCCTGAGATTGCGTCGCTTCGCGCGCCATGACAACTGCCGAGACGGCTCTTGCACAACCGATGCCGTCGGCGCCCGATCATGACCTTCTCCCCGCAAGCCCGGCGGCCGCAGCCGCTACGGCTGCCGCGGCGGCGCTTGGGTGACCGGCGCGGCGGCCGCGAGGATGTCGGCCGCGACCCCGGTGCGCGGCGGATAGATGCGCTCGCAGTTGATCGTGCGCTTGATCTTTTTCGCCTCGCCGCCGGCGACCGCGACGTGGCGGTCCCAGCCCTGACAATAAACCGCGCCCCAGGCGCCGAGATCGAGACAGGTCACGTAATAGCCGATCTCGAGCGGGATCGGCGTCTCGCCGACCAGGTCGCAGACGACATTGTGCCCGGCGATGCGGCCCATCGGACGGGCGTGCTGGCACGACATGACCGATGCGTGCTCGCCGTCGACCAGCGCGGCGGCGGCATCGCCGGCGGCAAAGACGCCGGCGGTGCCGACAACTCTGAGAAACCGGTCGACGATGGCGCGGCCAAAGCGGTCGTGTTCTCCCGGGACCGCGGCCGCGAGCGGGTGCGCGCGCATCCCGCCGCACCAGATCACCGTGCCGGCGGCGATTTCCTCGCCCGACGTCAGTCGGGCTCCGTGCCGACTGACGGCAGCGACGGTAATGCCGGGGCGGGTTTCGACTCCCAGCGCGGCCAGCGCCTCGTCGATCACCGCACAGGCCGCGTCGCCCATGTTGGAGCCGATGCGCGGCGCCCGATCGGCGAGGATGACCTGCGCGGGCGCCGTCCCGGCGATGCGGCGCAGCCGCGTCGCCAAGTCGGTCGCCATCTCGACGCCGGTCAGCCCGCCGCCGACCACCAGCGCGGTAAACCGGCCGGGCGCGGCGGGGCGCGACGGCAGGCCGTCGAGATGCGCTGCAAGACGGGCGGCGGCGGCGTAGGTGTCGATGTCGAAGCCGTGTTCGGCCAAACCCGGGATCGGCGGCCTCACCAGCTCGCTGCCGAGCGCGAGCACCAGACGGTCATAGGTCAGGCTCGCCAGCCCTTCTTCCGTCAGCAGCGCCACCTCGTGGCGGTGGCAATCGATAGCGGTCACCTGGGCGACGGTCAGCGCGACGCCGATCGGGTCGAGCACCTCGGCCAGCGGCACCCGCACATCGCGCAGATCCGCCTCGTAATTGCGCACCCGGATCGCGTGCCAGGGGTCGCGATTGACCAAGGTCACCGCGATGTCGCGGTTGTCGATCGCGAGTTCGGCGAGCTTGCGCGCGGCTCCGGCCGCGGCGATCAGCCCGGCGAACCCGCCTCCCAAGACCACGATCCGCTTCATCGGCACGCTCCCGGCCGCCAGTGTCGGCCTTCACTGTAGCCAGCCCGCGAAAAGCGCGAGACACTGGCGCCGGCAGCGGTTCGGTAGCGGAAACGCGGATGAAGATCAAATCGGTCGCGGCGCATTGGGTGCACATCCCGATTCCGCCCGATCGGCAGCACACCAGCGATTTCGGCAAGACGCTGTCGTTCGACGGCACGATCGTGCGGATCGAGACCGAATGCGGCATCACCGGCTGGGGCGAAGCCAAGGCGCAGGTCGGCGGCATGGCGCAGAACCAGGCGCTGACGACACTGATCAACGAAGAGTTCGCGCCGCAGCTCAAGGGCGAAGACCCGCGCGACATCACCCGGCTGGGGGAAACGCTCTACAGCGGCACCCGCGGCCATTACGCGCTGTCGCACGGCCGCGTCTTCCCGGTACTCGGCCGGCGCGGGATCACGATCTCGGCGCTCAGCGGCGTCGATTGCGCGCTATGGGATATCCTCGGCAAGTCGCTCGGCGTGCCGGTGTGGCGGCTGCTCGGCGGCCGGCGCGCGGCGCAGATGCCGGCTTATGCCTCGGGCGGCTGGGCCGGGGCGGACAAGATCGGCGACGAGCTGACCGGCTATGTGAAACGCGGCGGCTTTGGCGCGGTCAAGATGCGGGTCGGCATCATCGACGGCGAACCGCGGCACTCGGCGCGTCGTGTGCATGCGGCGCGCGAGGCGCTCGGCCCCGATGTCGGACTGATGTGCGATGCGCACGGGACGCTGTCGGTGGCCGAGGCCAAGCGATTCTGCCGGCTGGTCGAGGAGGACAACATCGCCTGGTTCGAGGAGCCGGTGACCGCCGACGACAAGGCCGGCTGCGCCGCGGTCCGCTGCGCGACCGACATCGCGATCGCCGCCGGCGAAAGCGAGTTCACCCGGCA
>JAFAWI010000392.1 GCA_019241915.1 Alphaproteobacteria bacterium | reverse complement strand
CGACCAGCGCGGCGGAACGCGAAAACCGCCGGCTGCGCATCCGCGCGCGGGCATGATTTGTCTTCTGCAGCCAGAGGGCCAGCTCGTCGATCTTGGCCGGATCGTGGATCATCAGCTGGTTCAGATTGTAGCGGTGCGTCGCGAATTCCTGCTCTTCGTCGGCATCGGCGGCGACGCGTTCGAGCGCTGTCGGCTCGCGGGTCAATCCCATGCCATTCGACCCCACCACCGTAAAGGTGCGCAGGCGCTCGCCGAGCTGCGCCGAGATCACCCCGCCGATCACGCCGCCAAACGAGAACCCGGCGAGGTGCGGTTTGACCCCTCTCGGCACCACCCGCTCGATCCCCCGGACGACGATCTCGGCGAGCCCTTCGGCCGTCCACGGCTCCGGCGGTGTCGCCGAGTCGCCGAGGCCCGGCATGTCCGGCGCGATGACGGTGAATTCGCGCGACAGGACCGGCACATTGCGGATCCAGTGCGTCCATGAGCCGTAGCCGCCGTGCAGCAATACTAGCGGCGGCCCGTTGCCCCAAATGTGCCAGACGAGCGCGCCGTGCCCGCACGGCGTCTCGACACGCTCCGCCTCGCCCTCGACGCGCGCGACAAAATCTTTTGTTGCTTGGCTGATGATCGGCACCTGGATGTCGCCTCGCGTCAGTTGTGGCAGTCGAGCGCGCGGCCCATGATCGCGCATCTAGCCAGCACGGTCTTGTCGTCGACGGCATAGAGCGTCCCGTTCCAGCCGTCGCCGTTGCGCTCCATGATGAAAAAGCCGAACTGCTCGAGCGCGAACCCCTTGGTCGTCTTGAGCCCGTCGATCTCGGCGCCGGCCGGCGGCACATCGGCAAGATCGAGCATCGTGTCGCCGCCGACCCCGACGATCAGCTGCGACGGCCGCGCCGGGCCGAACTCATAGCTGGTGAAATCGTGCAAGTGGCCGGACAGCACCATGTCCATACCGGGCGGCACATGGCCTTTGATCGCCGCCTGTTCGGTCTGGTTGACGGTTTTCCCGGCCAAAGCGCCCTGCGCCAGCGCCCAAACCGGCCGGTGTGTCAGCAGCCAGGAATGGGCCGGCGCATTGGCCAGCAGCTTGGCGAATTGCGCGGCAAAAACCGCGACCTTCGCCGGATCGGCTTTGAAGTCGTCGGCGACCGCGCTGTCGAACATCATCAGGTCGAGACCGCCGAGATGCAGCCGGTAAGGCGGCGAGGGGTCGTCGCAGTCGCCATATTGCGGCCGCGGGTCGAGAAACCGCATCCAGCCCTTGCCTCCGCGCCGGCAATCTTCGTGATTGCCGCGAACCACAATCCACGGCGCGGCAGCAAGCAGCGGCGCGGCCGGGGCGAACAGATCCGCCTGCCACGCCGCCCAGTTGTCGCCGTGCGGGCTCCCGGCGCAGCCCTTGTTGCCGGCCAGGCAGGCGGTCTCGCGGTAGTAGTAGTCGCCGACATGGATCACCAGGTCAGGCCTATGGCCGGCGGCATCCTTGGCGATGGTCGGAAACGGCCACTTTTCGGTATCGTTGCACTCCTGCAGCGCGGGGCCGTCGATCCGGCAACCGGTATCGCCGATGACCGCGATCCGGTTGACCGTCGCCGGCAGCACCGCCACCGCGACACCGCCGACGGTCAGGTTTTTGGTCGCCGCCGGCGCGCTGGCAGCGCAGGTGGTGACGGGGAAATCGCCGTCCGCCGCACCGCGCTGCGTCGCCTGCACCGAACTGCCGTCGGCGACGACCGCGGGACAGGCGGTCACTCCCGACGACACGACGACGCGCACGCTGAGCTGATTGTCGGCGCCGAGCTCGACCCACGGCCCGGCCAGCGCCTGCTCCGCCGGCGCAGCCCCCGCCATCGCCGGGAGCAGCGCCGCCACGGCGGCAAAGAGGACGCGCAGCCGCATCCCGTCAGGCCGGCTGCAGCGGCGTGATCTTGGCGGCGACGCGCGCGTCCGCTGTGCCGGCTGCCGTCGCCAGCGCCGCCGCCAACGCGGCGCTCGGCCATGGCGCCGCCGCGGTCTGCTCATACGCCCGGCAAGCCTGAAGCACGCCGAGATCGTCGTGCAGCGCGCCGGTGACCATCAGCCCGATCGGCAGCCCGCCGTCCATGCCGCAAGGGATCGAGGCTGACGGATTGCGCGTCAGGTTGAAAGCCCAGGTATAGGTCAGCCAGTCGCGATAGTTGGTCGGGTCCGGCTGGCCGTCGCCGCGGGGCTCGGCATAGGCCGCGGCAATCGGCATCGTCGGCGACAGCAGGATGTCGTAGCGTTCGAAAAACTGCCGCAGTTGCGCACCGAGCGCGGCGCGCCGGCTCAACGCCTCGATTACCTGCTCCTGGGTCACCGCCTCGCCGGCGCGGCAGGTGGCGACGAGACCCGGGTCCATCAGCGCAACCTTGTCCGGCGGCATCGCGCGAAGCAGCGCCCAGAAGCCAGCCAGCGCCAGCGTCTGGAAGACGGGGAGCGGCGACTCGCGGAACGGGTCGGCTTCCTCGACGGTGGCGCCGAGCTCGGCGAAAACCCTGCCGGCGGCCTCGACGGCGGCGCGCACCACCGGCGCCGGCTCCGCATAGCCGAGCGTGGGCGACAGCGCCACCCGCTTGCCGCGCAGCGAACCGTCGCGCACCCGGTCGCGGTAGGCGACGCCGTCGTCCGGCAGACTGTGCCAGTCGCGCGCATCCGGCCCCTTCATCGCGTCGAGCATCAGCGCCGCGTCGTCGACCGTGCGCGACATCGGCCCGACATGCGCGACGTCGCCGAACGCCGACGGTGGGTAGACCGCGACCTTGCCAAACGTCGGCTTCAGCCCGAAGACGCCGCTGAATGCGGCCGGTATGCGGATCGAGCCGCCCGCATCGGTACCGACCGCGAGCGGGCAGATCCCGGCCGTCAGCGCGGCGGCGCTGCCGCCGCTGCTGCCGCCCGGCGTCCGCTCCAGGTTCCACGGGTTGCGGGTGACCCCCGAGAGCGGCGAGTCGGTGGTCGGCTTCCAGCCGAATTCGGGAGTCGTGGTCTTGCCGAAGAACACCGCGTTCTCGGCGCGCAGCCGCGCCGTCGCCGGTGCGTCCTCGGTCCACGGCTGGTTCGGGTCGATCGTCTGCGAGCCGACGCGGCGCGGCCAACCGCGCGTCAGCTGCGTGTCCTTGATCGCGAGCGGAACGCCGTCGAGCAGCCCGCGGGGTTCTCCCTTCTGCCAGCGCGCCTCGGAGGCGCGCGCCGCCGCAAGCGCGCTGTCGGGGTCGTAGAGCACAAACGCGTTGAGCGCGCCTTCGTAGGTTTCCAGACGCCGCAATGTCTCCTTTATCGCCTCGACCGGCGACAACTGCTTGCTGCGGTAGCGCGCGAGCAGCTCGGTCGCGGAAAGGAACGCTAAATCCTCGGTCATCGGCGAATACTCCGTCAGGTCCGCAAGACGATATTGGCCAGCGCTTCGCCGCGCACGTAACGGTCGAGATTGCCGGCGACGGTGCCGAAGCGCCGCTCGCGCGCGCCGTCGGTCGCGCTCGAGCAATGCGGCGTCAGGATCACATTCGGCAGTTCGTGGAACGGCAGCCGCGAGCCGCGGCGATTGGGCTCGGCCGCGGTCGGATACTGCCACCACACGTCGATCGCCGCGCCGCCGATCCTGTTGCCTTTCAGCGCGTCGTAAAGCGCATCCTCGTCGAGGATGCCGGCCCGGCCGATATTGATCAGGAACGCCGACGGTTTCATGGTCCGCAGCCGGCCGGCATCGATCAGCCGCGTCGTTTCCGGCCCGAGACCGGCCGCGATCACGACGATGTCGCAGCGCGGCAGCATGCGGTCGAGGTCGCCGAGCGGATAGACTTCGGCGGCGTGACCCTTGTCCGCGACCGGGCTGCGGTTGGCGGCGATGACGGCGCAGCCAAAGCCGACCGCGCGTTTGGCGACCTCGCGGCCGATCTTGCCGTAACCGACGATGCCGATCGTCTTTCCCATGATCTCGCCGTGCGTCGGGCCGCCGCCGGCGCCGCCGCCGGTCGACCAGACGCCGTCGCGAAAAGCGGTCGCGATGTCGATCAGCCGATGCTGCCAGGCCAGCATGGTCATGATGCAGTATTCGGCGATCGCCTGCTCGTGTCCGGCGACGCTGCACACGGTGACGCCAGGCGGCAGCGAAGGCACGTCGATCAGGTCGATCCCGGCGGCGACCGATTGGAGCAGCTTGACCCGCGGCGCCGGCGGAAAATCCTTCTTCCAGATGTGGCTGACGACGATCTCGGCGTCTGCCAGCGCCGGGATCAGGCGCTGCGTGTCGTCGAGATCGAACAGCACCGAGTGGTCGAGCTTTTCGGCGGTCTTGGCGAGGATCGCCTCCCACACCCCGGGACGCGCACCGAAATTCCCCAAAAACGCGGTCTTCATTCTGTGTCCTTCAGGTGACCGTCACGATGTTGATCAGGCTGTCGCCGCGCACAAAGCGCGCAATGTTGTCGGCGATTTCGTCCCAGCGGCGGCGCACCATGCCGCCGGTCCAGCCCGAATTGTGCGGTGTGACGATGACATTCGGCAGCGCGTGGAACGGATGGCGCGAGCCGCGGCGGGTCGGGTCGTTCAGGTTCGGGTACTGCCACCACACGTCGATTGCCGCGCCGCCGATCCTGTTGTCGCGAAGCGCCGCATAAAGCGCGTCTTCGTCGATCACCTGACCCCGCGCGATGTTGACGACGAACGCGGTCGGCTTCATCAGCCCCAGCCGAGCAGCGGTGATGAGACCGGTGGTCTCCGGCCCGAGCGCGGTGCAGATCGCCACCGTGTCGCATTCGGGCAGCATGCGGTCGAGCTCGGCGAGCGGGTACAAGCGCTCGACCTCCGGGTCGCGCTCGCGCGGTGTGCGGTTCGCGGCGAGGATGCGGCAGCCGAATGGCGCCGCACGCCGGGCGACCTCGCGCCCGACGCGCCCATAGCCGACGATGCCGAGGGTCGTGCCGCGCACCTCGCCATGCGGCGTCCCGCTTTGCACCCAGCTCGTCGCCCACGAGCCGCGCTCGCGGAATTCGCCGGCGATCTGGAAGAAGCGATGGTGCAGCGCCAGCATCGCCATCACGACATATTCGGCGATCGCGGTCTCGTGGCCGAACGCGTTGCAGATCGTGCAGCCCTTCGGTAGCGCCGCCTGCTCGAACAGCTCGGTGCCGGTCGCCACCGACTGCACGAGCCGGATTTTCGCCGCCGTGGGGTAGTCGGCGCGCCAATGGTTGCTGACGAGGATGTCGATGTCGGGCGCGGCCTCGGCCAGACGCCCGCGGTCGATCGGGTCGTTGACGACCGTCCACTCGAGCCCTGCCGGCAGCTCGTCCGCGATGCCCGCCGCGGTGTCGGCGGCGACCCCGCCGAGGAACAGCGCCTTCACCGCGTCACCGCATGCTTTTGCAGAAAATCCTCGCGCAC
>JAFAWI010000437.1 GCA_019241915.1 Alphaproteobacteria bacterium | reverse complement strand
CCCGTTTGTCTTCACGCTGTTCATGTTCGTGCTGTTTGCGAACTTCCTCGGTCTCATCCCCTACACGTTCACCGTGACGAGCCAGATTATCGTCACCTTCGCGCTGGCCGCGGCGGTGTTCATCGGCGTCACGATCATCGGCTTCGTCAAGCACGGCACGCATTTCGGCCGGCTGTTCGTGCCCGAGGGGGTGCCGATCGTCCTGTTGCTGCTATTGGTGCCGATCGAGCTGCTGTCGTATTGCATCCGGCCGTTCACGCTGTCGATCCGGCTGTTCGCCAACATGCTCGCCGGTCACACGATGTTGGCGATTTTCGGCGGTTTCGCGGCCAGCGTCGGGCTGCTGGCGATCCTGCCGGTCGCGCTCGACGTCGCGATCCTCGCGCTCGAAGTGCTAGTTGCGGCGCTGCAGGCCTATGTCTTTGCGATCCTGACCTGCCTTTATCTGCGCGACGCGCTGCATCTCCACTAATCGCTTCCGCCATCCGAGAAACCAAGGGGACTACGATGGATCTCGCTTCCGCAAAAATGATCGGCGCCGGCCTCGCCTGCATCGCCCTCGTCGGCGCCGGCGTCGGCATCGGCAACGTGTTCTCGTCGCTGATCAGCGCCGTTGCGCGCAACCCGGCGGCGCAGCCGCAGGTGCAGCCGTTTGCATTCCTCGGCTTCGCGCTGGCCGAGGCGACCGGGCTCTTCGGCCTGGCTATCGCCTTCCTGATCCTGTTCGTGTTCTAGGGCGCACGCGAGGGCGGGGCGCATGCCGCAGCTCGACTATCATACCTTTGTCCCGCAGCTTGTCTGGCTGGCGGTCACGTTTGCCATCCTCTACGTGCTGATGTCGCGTGTGGCCTTGCCGAAGGTGCACGGGGCAATTGAGGCGCGGCGCGAGCGGATCGCCGGCGACCTCGGTCGCGCCGCGACGCTCAAGGAGGAAGCCGAGGCGGCGCTCGCCGCCTATCGGAAGGCGCTGGCGGACGCGCGCGCAGCGGCGCAGGAGACGCTGCGTCAGACGGGCGAAAAACTCGCAGCCGAAGCGGCGGAGCGGCAGCGTCAGCTGGCGGAAACCCTCAACGGGCAGATCGCGGCCGCCGAGCAGCGCATCGCCGCCGGCAAGGAACAGGCGCTCGGCGAAATCCGCGGCATCGCAGCCGAGGTCGGCGGTGCCATCGTCGAGAAGCTGACCGGGGCGCCCCCCGACCCGGCGGCGTTGAACGGTGCGGTCGGCCGGGCGCTGAACGGACGGGCTGCCTGATGGAATTGATCCACGACGCCGAATTCTGGGTGCTGATCGCCGCCATCCTCTTTGTCGTGCTGGTCGGCCGGCGTGCCTGGCGCGCGTTGGGCGGCGGGCTCGACGCCCGCGCCGCCCGCATCCAGGGTGAGCTGGAGGAAGCGCGCCGGCTGCGCGAGGAGGCAGAGGCGCTGGTGACGCAATATCGCGCGCAACAGCAGCAGGCCGCCGCCGAGGCCGAAGCGATCGTCGCGCACGCCCAAGAGGAAGCCGAACGGATCGCCGCCCAGGGTGCGCGCGACCTCGACGCGGCGCTGCTGCGGCGCCAGCGGATGGCCGAGGAGCGCATCGCCCAGGCCGAAGCCAAGGCGCTCGACGAAGTGCGCAGCGTCGCAATCGACGTCGCGATCGCCGCAGCGCGTGACGTGATCGCCGGGGCGATCGACCAACGGCGCGGCAGCGCACTGCTCGACGAGGCTATCGTCGCCTTGCCGCAACGTCTGCGCTGAGGCTCAACCCGGTGCTTGGGCGGCGCTCTCTGGCTTGCGTCGGGACGGCTTGTCGGCGACGTCAAGGGCGCGGCCGACGGCAGTCAGCAGCTCTGCAGGCCGAACCGGCTTCAACAGCAGGTTGTACTGCGCGAGGTCATGGCCTTCCGCCCACAAGCTGAACGCATATCCGGTGACAATAAGGCTGGGGATGCCTTTCTGCCCGGCGGTATCGGCGACCGCCATGCCATCGCCGTCGGCAAGCCGCCCGTCGGTCAGCACGAGATCGTAGCCAAGCCGCCGAAGGCAGTCGCAGGCGGTGGCGACGGTCCCGGCGGTATCGACATCGTAATCGGCATCGATCAGCACATGCTCCCAGAGCAGCCGGACCGTCGGATCGTCTTCGACCAGGAGAATTCGCGGCATATCTGACAGCTCCCCGACTGTCCGTTAGCGAACACAGTTGCG
>JAFAWI010000289.1 GCA_019241915.1 Alphaproteobacteria bacterium | reverse complement strand
GTAAACGTCGCCCCGCCCGTCTCCGCCAAAACCTTCGTGATCGCCGCCGTCAGCGTCGTCTTCCCATGGTCAACGTGACCAATCGTCCCAACATTGCAGTGCGGCTTCGTCCGCTCAAACTTCGCCTTCGACATCGCCTCTCTCCGCTCTCCGCTAGGCCATCTTGGCGCGGATTTCGTCCGCGACCGCCGGCGGCACCTGATCGTAATGATCGAAATGCATTGTGTACTGCGCCCGTCCCTGGCTCATCGAGCGCAGGATGTTCACATAACCGAACATGTTGGCGAGCGGCACCATGGCATTGACGACGCGGGCATTCCCGCGTGAATCCATCCCGGTGACTTGGCCGCGCCGGCTCTGCAGGTCGCCGATGACATCGCCCATATAGTCGTCGGGCGTCACCACCTCGACGCGCATGATCGGCTCCATCAGCCGTGGCCCCGCCTTGACCGCGCCTTCCTTGAAGGCAGCCCGCGCAGCGATCTCGAACGCCAGCGCGCTCGAATCGACCTCGTGGTAGGCGCCGTCAAACAACTCGGCCTTGAAGTCGATCAGCGGAAAGCCGGCGATGACGCCATTTTCGGCCGCGCCGCGCAGCCCCTTCTCGACGCCCGGCACGTATTCCTTTGGCACCGTGCCGCCGACGACGCTGTTCTCGAACACAAAGCCCGAACCCGTCGGCAGCGGCTCGAAGCGCACCTTGACGCGGGCGAACTGGCCCGAGCCGCCGGTCTGCTTGCGGTGGATGTAGTCGATCTCGGCGCTGCGGGTGATCGTCTCGCGGTAGGCGACCTGCGGCGCGCCGATATTGGCGTCGACCTTGAACTCGCGCTTCATGCGGTCGACGATGATCTCGAGGTGGAGCTCGCCCATCCCCTGGATCACGGTCTGCGCGCTTTCTTGATCGACCGAAACGCGGAACGACGGGTCCTCGGTCGCCAGCCGTGCCAGCGCCTGTCCCATTCTCTCCTGGTCGGCCTTGGTCTTCGGCTCGACCGCAATCGAGATGACCGGCTCGGGAAACTCCATGCGTTCGAGCACCACCGGATGCTGCGGATCGCACAGCGTATCGCCGGTCGTCGTGTTCTTCAGGCCGGCGAGCGCGACGATATCGCCCGCGCGCGCTTCCTTGACGTCCTCGCGGTGGTTGGCATGCATCAGCAGCATGCGGCCGACACGCTCGCGGTTGTCCTTGACCGAATTGAGCACGGTCGAACCGCCGGCCAAAACGCCGGAATAGACGCGCACAAAGGTGAGCGAGCCGACAAAAGGGTCGGACATGATCTTGAACGCGAGGCCCGAGAACGGCTCCTCGTCCGAGCATTTGCGCACGACCGGCTCGTCCGAGCCCATCCTGACGCCCTTGATCGCGGCGACGTCGATCGGCGACGGCAGATATTCGACCACTGCATCAAGCAGCGGCTGTACGCCCTTGTTCTTGAAGGCCGAACCGCACAGCACGGGCACCAATGCACCGCTGACGGTGCCCTTGCGGATGCAGCGCTTGAGGGTCGCCTCGTCCGGTTCCTCGCCGCCCAAATACGCTTCCAGCACATCGTCGTCCTGCTCGACGGCCTGTTCGACGAGCTTGGCACGGTAGGACTTGGCGTCGGCTTCGAGCTCAGCCGGAATCTCGGCCACGTCAAATTCCGCGCCCAAGGTCTCGTCGCGCCATTTCAGCGCCTTCATCCGCACCAGATCGACGACGCCGACAAAATCGGCCTCGACACCGATCGGCAGCTGGGTGACCGCTGCATTGGCCCCGAGCCGGTCGAGAATCATCTCGACGCAGCGCTTAAAGTCGGCGCCGATCCGGTCCATCTTGTTGACGAAGCAGATGCGCGGCACGCCATATTTGTCGGCCTGGCGCCACACCGTCTCGGATTGCGGCTCGACCCCGGCAACCGAGTCGAAGACGGCCACGGCACCATCGAGCACGCGCAGGCTGCGCTCGACCTCGATCGTGAAATCGACATGGCCCGGCGTATCGATGATGTTGATCCGGTGGTCGAGCCAAAAGCAGGTCGTTGCAGCCGAAGTGATCGTGATGCCGCGTTCCTGCTCCTGCTCCATCCAGTCCATCGTTGCGGTGCCTTCGTGCACCTCGCCGATCTTGTAGGAGCGCCCGGTGTAATAGAGAATCCGCTCGGTCGTCGTCGTCTTGCCGGCATCGATATGCGCCATGATGCCGATGTTGCGATAGCGTTCCAGAGGCGTCGTGCGTGCCATCACTCACTCGTCCCGGCGGCGCCCGGCGCCAGCCTTTAGAAAAAAGTTGAGCCGACGCCAGAGCGCCGGCCCGCGCAGAGCCGTCTTCTACCAGCGATAGTGCGAGAACGCTTTGTTGGCGTCGGCCATCCGATGCGTATCCTCGCGCCGCTTGACCGCGACCCCCCGATTGTTGGCGGCGTCGAGCAGTTCGCCCGACAGCCTTTCTTCCATCGTGTTCTCCGAGCGCCCGCGCGAGCTTGAGATCAGCCAGCGGATCGCCAGCGCCTGGCTGCGATCGCTGCGCACCTCGACCGGCACCTGATAGGTCGCGCCGCCGACACGCCGCGAGCGCACCTCGACCGCAGGCCGGACATTGCCCAGCGCATCGTGGAAGACGCGGATCGGATCCTGCCCGCTGCGCCGCTGGATGCGATCGAAGGCGCCATAGACGATGCGCTCGGCGACCGACTTCTTGCCCTCGTACATCAGGCAATTCATGAATTTAGACACGACGACATCGCCGAATTTTGGGTCCGGCAAGACCTCGCGTTTGACCGCAGCGCGGCGGCGCGACATCGCCTGTCCTCCTATTTCGGCCGCTTGGCGCCGTATTTCGACCGCCGCTGACGGCGGTCCTTGACGCCTTGCGTATCATGGGTGCCGCGGATGATGTGGTAGCGGACGCCGGGGAGGTCCTTGACGCGACCGCCGCGGATCAGCACCACCGAATGCTCCTGAAGGTTGTGGCCCTCGCCCGGAATGTAACTCGTCACCTCGAAGCCGTTGGTGAGGCGAACGCGGGCCACCTTGCGCAGCGCCGAGTTCGGCTTTTTGGGCGTGATCGTGTAGACGCGCGTGCAGACGCCGCGTTTCTGCGGGCAACGCTCCATCGCGGGTACCTTGTTGCGCATGGCGACGGGCTTGCGCGGGTACCGGATGAGCTGATTGATCGTCGGCATTCGCTCCAACCTCGCAAAACGCTCCCGCCGCCCGAGGCAACAGCCGCGCGGGGGCGGGAGCGCACCTTCACTCGTCAATTACCGCGCGCCCCTCGCAGGACGCCGAGCCACGACGCATAAAAAATAGGGCCGCGTCTAGGTGGCTTCCCACCGCCAGCCCATTGGAGCGCGGAATATATGGAAGCGGCCCCGGAGGGTCAAGCCGCTAGGCCGGATTTCTCACCGGCGTTGGCGGCGCGAAAGGGTCGCGGCGGCCCTGGTAGATATTGGCCCGAGCCCGCCGCAAGACCTCATTCGGCCGCGCCGGCCTGCTGCTCGTCCGCCGCAATCTGGGCCGGTTCGGCTGCTTCGGCCTCGGCCGCCAGTGCCGCCAGCTCGCGGTCGCGGTCGGCCGCCACTTCGCGCAGCCGCGCGACGACGCTGCCGGTGCCGGCCGGGATCAGCCGGCCGACGATGACATTCTCCTTCAAGCCGGTCAGCGCATCGGTCCGGCCCGACACCGCCGCCTCGGTAAGGACACGGGTCGTCTCCTGGAACGACGCGGCCGAGATGAACGAGTGCGTCTGCAGGCTCGCCTTGGTAATCCCCTGGAGCACCGGGTGGGCCACCGCCGGCCGCAGGCCTTCGGTTTCGGCCTTGACGTTCTCGCGCTCGAACTCGAGGCGGTCGATCTGCTCGCCGGCGAGGAAGGTCGTATCGCCGGGGTCCGCGTCGATCTCGACCTTTTGCAGCATCTGGCGGACAATCACCTCGATGTGCTTGTCGTTGATCCGCACGCCCTGCAGCCGGTAGACCTCCTGGATCTCGTTGATCAGGTAGCTCGCCAGCTCTTCGACCCCGAGGATACGCAGAATGTCGTGCGGCACGCGGTTGCCGTCGATCAAGAGGTCGCCCTTCTCGACGTAATCGCCCTCCTGCACGCTGATGTGCTTGCCCTTGGGGACCAGGTACTCGCTCGCTTCGCCGCCCTCCGGCGGAACCACGAGGATGCGCCGCTTGGTCTTGTAATCCTTGCCGAATTCGACGCGGCCGTCGCTCTCGGCGATGATCGCGAAGTCCTTCGGCTTGCGCGCCTCGAACAGTTCGGCCACGCGCGGCAGACCGCCGGTGATGTCGCGGGTCTTACCCGATTCCTTCGGGATGCGGGCGAGAACGTCGCCGGCCTTGACCTGGGCACCGTTATCGACCGACAGGATCGCGTCGGCCGGCAGGAAATACCGGGCCGGCAACCCATTGGCCAGGGTCATGCCGCCGCCCTTCTCGTCGAGCAGGACGATCTGCGGCCGCAATTCGCCGCCGCGCGGCTGCTGCTTCCAGTCGATGACGACCTTTGACGAAATGCCGGTAGCTTCGTCGATCGCCTCGCGCATCGAGACGCCTTCCTGCAGGTCGAGGTAGTGCGCGAAGCCGTCCTTCTCGGTGATGATCGGCTGAGTATACGGGTCCCATTCGGCAATGCGGTCGCCGCGCGCCACCTTCTTGCCCTCGTCAGCGAGCACCCGCGCGCCATAAGGCACACGATGCCGCGCCTTCTCGCGCCCGGCCTCGTCGAGCAGGATCAGCTCGCAGTTGCGGCCCATAACGACAGGCAGCCCTGCCGAATTGATCACGACGTTGCGGTTGACCACACGCACCGTGGCGTCGAGTGCCGCTTCGATCGACGACTGCTCAGCGCCGCGCTGCGCCGCGCCGCCGATGTGGAACGTGCGCATCGTCAGTTGCGTCCCAGGCTCGCCGATCGACTGCGCCGCGATGACCCCCACCGCCTCGCCGATGTTGACCATCGTGCCGCGCGCGAGGTCGCGCCCGTAGCACTTGGCGCACACGCCCTGTCGCGCCTCGCAAGTGAGCACCGACCGGATCGACACCGCGTCGATACCGGCCTGCTCGACCAGGTCGAGCGCGTTCTCGTCGATCAGCTCGCCGGCGGCGAGCACGACCTCGCCCGACAGCGGGTTGACGATGTCGACCGCCGCGCAACGCCCGAGAATGCGATCGGCCAAGGTCGCGATGATCTCGCCGCCTTCGATGACGGCACGGGTCGAGAGTCCGCGGGTTGTGCCGCAATCGGGTTCGGTGATGATCGCGTCCTGGGCGACATCGACCAGACGCCGGGTGAGATAGCCGGAATTCGCGGTCTTGAGCGCGGTGTCGGCCAGCCCCTTGCGGGCGCCGTGCGTCGAGTTGAAGTACTCGAGCACGGTGAGGCCTTCCTTGAAGTTCGAGATGATCGGCGTCGAGATGATCTCGCCCGACGGCTTGGTCATCAGCCCGCGCATCCCGGCCAGCTGCTTGATCTGCGCCGGCGAGCCGCGCGCGCCTGAGTCCGACATCATCCAGACCGAGTTGATCGGCTCGCCCGGCCGCTCCTCGCGGATGACCTTGACCATCTCCTCGGCGACCTTGTCCGAGCAGGCCGTCCAGGCGTCGACCTCCTTGTTGTACTTCTCGCGCTGGGTGATGAGGCCGTCCTGATACTGCTGCTCGTACTCCTTGACCTTCTCCTGCACGTCGGCGACCAGCTTGTGCTTCGCCTCGGGAATGATCAGGTCGTCCTTGCCGAACGAGATGCCGGCCTTGCACGCCTGGGTGAAGCCGAGCGTCATCAGCCGGTCGCAGAAGATCACGGTCTCCTTCTGGCCGCAGAAGCGGTAGACGTGGTCGATCAGGTCGCTGATCTGCTTCTTGGTCAGCAGCCGGTTGATCAGGTCGAAGCCGACGGCGGGGTGACGCGGCAGGATTTCGCTCAACAGCATGCGTCCCGGGGTCGTCTCGACACGCCGGACCACCGGCTGCCCGTCCTCGTCGACCGTCTCGAACCGTGCCTTGATCCGCGCATGCAGCGTCACCGCCTTTGACGCAAGCGCCTGCTCGATCTCGCCGACATCGGTAAAGCTCATGCCTTCGCCCGGCTCGCCGGCCCGTTCGGTGGTGATGTGGTAGAGGCCGAGCACGATGTCCTGCGACGGCACGATGATCGGCTTGCCGTTGGCCGGGCTGAGGATGTTGTTGGTCGACATCATCAGCACGCGCGCCTCGAGCTGCGCCTCAAGCGACAGCGGCACGTGCACCGCCATCTGGTCGCCGTCGAAATCGGCGTTGAATGCGGTGCAGACCAGCGGGTGCAGCTGGATCGCCTTGCCCTCGATCAGCACCGGCTCGAAGGCCTGGATGCCGAGCCGGTGCAAGGTCGGCGCGCGGTTGAGCAGCACCGGGTGTTCGCGGATCACCTCTTCGAGGATGTCCC
>JAFAWI010000245.1 GCA_019241915.1 Alphaproteobacteria bacterium | reverse complement strand
CGAGGCGACCGGAACGACCGCGTACGCCGTCGCCGTCACCTTGCCGTTACCGGAGGCGGGGGTGGCTTGAACCGCATAGGAATAAGTGCCGGGCGGCAGGACGCTGCCGTCAGCGCCCTGACCGTTCCAGGCGAAGCCCTGGTTGCCGGCGGCAGCAGCACCGAGGTCGACTTGCGCGACGACGCTGCCGCCCCCATTGGCGATCGTGACGGTCACGTCCTTGGCCGCGGCGGAAAGGCTGAAGGCGCCTTGTGCGGAGCCACCGGAGCCGAGTACCAGTGCGTTACCCGCCACAGCCACGTTCTTGCCGACGAGCCCTGCCGCCTGGATAGCGCTGCCCGTGCCGAATGCGGTGTTGAGGTTCTGTACACCGCTCGCGGTCGAAAACTGCGCGAGTTCAGCCGCGAAATCGCTCGGGTTCTGCGGATTGAGCGGATCCTGATGCTTGAGCTGCGTCGTCAGCAGGGTCAGAAAGTCGTTTTCGCTCAGGGTTGAGCCGGTCGGCGTCGCCGCCGACGAGGCCTGGTTGGCGTTCGGCAACTGCGAACCGGGCGGCAGGGATACGATGTTGGCCGCCATCATGCTTGCCGCGACTGTCATCCCCCGACCCCTTCCCGCGTCCGTCAGATCGTCAACGTGCGCAGCGCCAGCGTCTTGGCGACGTTGAACGCTTCGAGATTTGCCTGATAGTCATGCTGCGCGGAGATCATGTTGACCATCTCGTCAACCGGGTTGACGTTCGGCATCTCGACATAGCCGGCGGCGTCGGCAAACGTGCTGCTCGGGTCGTAAACCCGATGCGTCGGCGCCGCACTTTCGACCACCGCGGCGACCTTCACACCCGCCATGCCGACCGCGCCCGAAGCTTCGCCGTCCGGCGACACGGCTTCGAACACCACTTCGCGCGCCCGGTACGGTTGGCCCCCCGGCGCAATCGCGCTGTTGGCGTTGGCAACGTTGCTGGCGGTGGCCGACAGCCGTTCGGCCTCGGCCGACATGCCCGTCCCGGCGATCGAGAGGGCGCCAAACAGCGACACGATCAGCCTCCGTTCGACGGTTGCGAGCCCGACCCGGTGATCGCCAGCATCAGCATGCGGATCGTCTGGGTCGTGAAGGTCGCGGCCGCCTCATACTGCACCGCGTTCTCGGCGGCAGCGACCTTCTCGTGATCGAGATCGACGCTGTTGCCGTCGAGCGTTACCTCGCTGTCGCTCTGGTACTTGACGAAATTGGCCGCCGCCGGCGCCGCGCCAGCGCTCGCTGCACGTAACGACGACAAGTGTCGTGCGTCATCGACCAGCCACAGCCCCCGACGCGGACCGGTCGCGGCCCCCGTTCCGGCACGACCTCCGGCGGCATCGAGCGCCGCTGCGAAATCGAGATCCAGCGCCTTGAAGCCGGGCGTGCTGGCATTGGCGACGTCGGCAGAGAGGATTTCCTGCCGGTAGCCGCGCAGCGCCAAGACCTCGCGAAAAAACGCAAGTCCGGAGTCGATTGCGGCGACCATCACCGAGCGCTCGATTTGCTGGTATTCTGAAGGTGCATCACACTATCTCGGTCACCGTCGGGCGCGCGGCCATTCCGAATTTTCCATGACTTGCCGAATTCCCATTTTTCGCTATGATGGTTAAAACTTGATTAAAACGCAACCGGAAATCGTTATGGCCCACAAGAACAGGCTCAGCGCTCTCGTTTTGGGCAGCTTCGCAATGCTTCTTGTCGTCCGCGCGGGTGGTGTCGCAGCCGAAGAAGCCCAAGATCACGCAGCTATTCGTGCGGCAATCGAGGATGCGATTACCTCACATCTCGGCGCCGGTTCGGGTGGTTCGGCACAAGTTGACGTTGGCGCGATTGACTCGCGGCTGCGTCTTGCGGCGTGCGCAAGCATCGATGTATCGGTGCCGGCGGCAAATGCGGCGGCGATGACCGTCAAGGTCAGCTGCGACACACCCAGTTGGACGATCTATGTGCCGGTGCGCCTGCATCTTTGGCTCGATGCGGTTGTCGCCGCGGCAAATTTGCCGCCCAATACAGCGCTGACCGCCGCACAGCTGACGAGGGGGAAGGTGGATGCATTTGGCAGCAATGCGGGGTTGCTGACCGATATCCGCGAAGCCACCGGAAAGATCCTACGCGTTGGCCTGGCGGCCGGCGCGCCGATCTTGTCGCCGCAGCTGGATTGGCCTATTGCGGTGCATCGCGGTCAGAAGGTGATGCTGACGCTGACCGATCCGGAAATGACGATCAAGGCGACCGCGGTGGCGCTCGAAGACGGCCGCGTCGGCGACAGCATCTCCGTCCAGAATTCAGAGAGCCAGAAGACGGTGCGCGCGACCGTCGCCCGCGATGGCGGCGTTGAAATCAACTTTTGACGGTGCTGCCATGACCCAACTCGATGCGTTGATCGATCAATTGCGCGAGGTGCTCGAAGAGGAACGGCAAGCGCTGCTTCGCGGCACGCCGTCGGCCATCAGCGCGGTGACGGAGCGCAAGACACGCCTTGCCGAAGAGATCGAGGCGGCGACCGGTATACCGGGCGTGCCGCTTCCGGCCTCCACGGCGCTGAGCGCGCTCGCGCGCTACAACCAGGAAAATGCTGTGATCTGCGCGGCAATCCTGCGCCATCTGACCGACGCTATCGACCGGTTGCATCAGCACGAGCCGCACCGGTCGTACAATTCCGACGGCAGCGAACAAAGCTGCGCTGCGCGGCACGCGCTCGGCGCCGCGTAAACGGTGCGAGGGCCCGCTACGCCTCCAATTCTGGCGGCGGCGCGAACCGGCCATCCTGCGGCAATGGCGGGGGCGGCGTATGGCTCTGTCGCGCTCCCTTGAGGCGATAAACGTAGGCCAGCACCTCGGCGACCACTCCATAGAGACCGGACGGAATCTCGTCTCCCACTTCGACAAAGCGGTTGAGCGAACGGGCCAGCGGCGGCGCTTCGATCACCGGCACGCCTGCTTCGTGCGCGACGGCTCGAATACGCAGCGCGACGAGGCCGGTGCCTTTTGCCGCGAGCCTCGGGGCTCTCATGCGGTCTTCCCGGTACGACAGCGCCGCCGCAAAATGTTCCGGATTGACCAGCACCACATCGGCTTTCGGCACCTCCGACATCATCCGCCCTCGTGCCATCTTGATGCGCAGCGACCGGATGCGGCGCCGGGTCTGCGGGCTGCCCTCCTGC
>JAFAWI010000056.1 GCA_019241915.1 Alphaproteobacteria bacterium | reverse complement strand
ATCGTTCAGCAAACGGCGTTAAAACTTGGTCCCGAAGCTCACGCGGAAAAACTGCGTCTTATCGAAAGATTCCCGTCGGATCGGCACGCCGAGATCGAGGCGCACGGGCCCGACGGGAGACGCCCACGATACGCCGACACCGCTGCTCAAGCGGATCGTGGCATTGTCGACAATCTGCGGCTGGACACCGTTATTGAGCGCCAGCTGGGTGGGCGTGAGGGTGAGGTTTTTCTGGTCGTTGTCAAACAGGCTGCCGAAATCGGTCCACACCCGACCGCTCAGGCCGAGTTCCTTCGGCAGCCCCAGCGGCACACCGAGCTGCACCGACCCGACGTAATACTTGTTGCCGCCCAGCGCATCCTGAGAGATCACGTCGCGCGGGCCGATGCCGGCCGAGGCGAACCCGCGCAGGTTGTCGCCGCCGACAAAGAAGCGGTCCTGCAGCAGCACCTTCTGGCCGCCCCAGCCGAAAATGTCGCCCGCCTCGCCGGTGAGGCTCAACACCCACCCCGGCCACACCGAATAGTAATAGCCGGCGGAAATCTTGTTGCGGATGTACTGCACGCCGAAGCCGATGCCGGCAAAGTCGTTGCCGAGCGAGGCGTACCAGCCGCTCGTCGGATCGATGCGGTTGTCGCGCCGGTCGTACAGCAGCACCTGGCCGAGCGACGAGGTCAGATGCGTGCCCGCCTGCAGCGCGATGAACAGCGATGCGCCGGCCTGCACGTCGGTGATGTCGTCGGAGCGCGCGGTGTATTTCAGCGTCTGCCGCAGGTTCTCGGTGAGCTGGTAACCGGCCCGCAGCGAGCCGCCATACGAGAACTGCTGATAGGCCGGCGTCACGCCCGAGAAGAACGACGCCGTCGGGCTGGTCTTGATTTCGAACAGGTCGATGCCGGCAGCGATGTTCGTATCGAGGAAATACGGCTCCGTGTAGCTCAGATCGACCTGTTGCGAGCGGAACGACACCACGGTCCCAATCCGCACGTCCTGCCCGCGGCCTAGGAAATTCCGCTCGCGCAGGCTGATGTCGGCAAGCGGGCCGTCGGTCGTGGAGAAGCCGGCGCCGAGCGACAGCTCGCCGGTCGATTGCTCCTCGACCTCGACCGTCACCACAGTCTTGTCGGGCGCCGAGCCCTGCGCCGTCTGGGTCTCGACCTTCTTGAAGAAGCCAAGGTTCTTGATGCGGTCCTTCGAGCGCTGCAGCCGGTTGGTGTTGAACGCATCGCCTTCGACCAGCCGCATCTCGCGGCGGATCACCTTGTCGAGCGTCCGCACGTTGCCGACGATGTCGATGCGCTCGACGTAGACCTGCGGCCCTTCGTGCACATCGAAGATCACATCGATCGTGTGTGCGTCGCGATTTCGGTTGATCTGCGGCTTGACCTCGACAAACGCGTAACCGCGATTGCCGAGCGCATCGGTCAACACCGAGATCGAGTGCTCCACGGCGTCGGCGTTATACCAATCGTCGGTCTGCACCGTCAGCAGCGGCAGCACCGTGTCGCGCGGCAGGTCCTTCAGCTTGATGTTGACGTCGACCTTGCCGAATTTGTAGCGATCGCCTTCGTCGACGGTAAACGTGACGATAAACCCGTCGCGGTCGGGGGTGAGCTCGGCGACCGCCGATACCACGCGGAAATCGGCATAGCCCTCGGCCAGATAGTATTTGCGCAGCAATTCCCGGTCGTAGGTGATGCGGTCGGGATCGTAGGTGTCGGCATTCGACAGGAAGCGGTACCACCGGCTTTCCTTGGTGTCGACGACGCCGCGCAGGGTGGAATCGCTGAATTCCCTGTTGCCGACAAAATTGATGCTGCGGACGCCGGTGGACGGCCCCTCGTTGATCTCGAAAACCAAGTCCACCCGGTTCTCGGGCAGCTGAATGACCTTGGGTTCGACGGTGGCCGCAAAACGCGCGTGCCGGCGGTAAAGGTCGAGGATACGGGTGACGTCGTTCTGGACCCGGGTACGGGTGTAGACGACGCGCGGCCGCAGCTGGATCTCGCCGTTGAGGTCCTTGTCGGTGAGCTTGTCGTTACCCTCGAACGCGATGCGGTTGATGATCGGGTTCTCGACCACCCGAACGACCAGCGCATTGCCCTGACGGTCGAGCCGTACATCGGCAAACAGCCCGGTGGCAAACAGCGCTTTCAGCGAGCTGTCGACGCGCTCGGGGTCCCAGGCGTCGCCCGGCTGCAGCAGCAGATAGGACCGTATCGTCTCCGGCTCGATGCGCTCCAGGCCCTCGATCCTGATGTCGGAGATCGTGCCGAGGTTGGGGCCGGCGGCGGGCCGCGGCGCCGGCGGGCCGGACGGCAGTCTGGCCGGGTGCGGGATCGGCCGCGGCCGCGGCACCATCATCGGTTGCGGCGGAGGGGGCGGCACGACCGGCGGCGCCGCGGGCGGCGGCGGAGGCGGTGTGGGCGGCGCGACCAGTTGCGCGACGGCGGGCCCCAGCCAGGCAACCGCAAGAACCGCGGCAGCGACCGGTATCGGCCAACGCTTCCTCGTCCGCCTGTGCCGCAAGACCCCTACCCCAGCCGCGTGAATTGGCCCGCGATCGACCCAAGCTCAGGTCACGAGCCCTTGAAGATACTCCCCAACCCGAGGTGAACGAGGTCGTTCCAGGTCGCGAACACCATCAGTGTCAGCACCAGGGCCAACCCAATCCGAAAACCGTATTCTTGGGCCCGCTGGCCCAACGGTTTGCCTCGAATTGCCTCAGCGGCATAGAACAGCAGGTGCCCCCCGTCAAGCACCGGCACCGGGAACAGATTGATCAGCCCTAGATTTACCGACAGCACCGCCATGAACCACAACAGCGGCACGATACCGCCCTCGGCAACCTCGCCAGACATTTGCGCGATGCGCAGCGGCCCGCCCAACTCGTCGCTCGCGCGGGTGCCGATGACAATCTGCCACATCGCCTGCAAGGTCGAGCTGGCGAGGTTCCAGGTTTCGCTGAAGGCTTGCGTCACCGCCGTCAGCGGGTTGCGTTTGACGTATTCGACGCCGCTGCGGCTGATCCCGAGAAGCCCGATCTCGTGACGGCTGCCGAACCGGTCCGTCATTTCGGTTCGCGTCGGCGTGACATTGAGTTTGATGGGTTGCCCGTCGCGGCGAACGGTGATCACCATCGGCTCGCCCGGATTGAGCCGGACGATCTGCTGGATGTCCTCAAACCGGCTGATCGCGCTGCCGTTAATGTCGATGATCGCGTCGCCGGGCTTCATGCCGCCGTTTTCGGCCGCGCTGCCCGGCTGCACCTGCCCCACCTCGGCCGGCGTGAAAGGCTGTCCGTAGGTAGCGAACAGCACCGCCAGTACGACGATGGCAAAGGCAAAATTGGCGACCGGCCCGCCGCCGACGATCGCCGCCCGCTGCCGCAGCGGCTTGTGGTGGAACGACACCTCGCGCTCGGCCGCCGTCATCTCGCCGAGCGCTGCGGCCATCATCCCCGAGCTCGGATCGGCGTCGCCGAACATCTTGACGTAGCCGCCGAGCGGAATGGCGCTGAACTTCCAGCGGGTCCCCGCACGATCGTTCCAGCCGAACAGCTCGGGTCCGAACCCGATCGAGAAAATCTCGATCCGCACGCCGTTGTAGCGGGCGATCAGGTAATGGCCGAGCTCGTGGACAAAGACGAGGACGGTCAGCACCACCAGAAAAATGCCGGCATACCAAACGCCGCCGTGAACGAACGGTGCGAGATAACTCATTGCGGACCCGTTGCTGCGGCGGGATGGTTGCGGGCGAGCCGCGCGGCCAGTTGGGCCGCCAGGGCGCGCGCTTCGCGATCTATATGGTAAACCTCGTCGAGCGAGCCAAGTGGCCCGACCGGCAGCGCCTCGAGCGTAGCCTCGACCGTCGCGGCAATGTCGAGAAAGCCGATGCGGCCTTCGATGAAGGCATGCACCGCGGTCTCGTTGGCGGCGTTGAGAACGGTTGGCGTGCCGCCGCCCTGCGCCAGCGCCTCGCGCGCCAGGCGCAAAGCCGGAAAACGCTGCGGGTCCGGCTCGCCGAAAGTGAGTTGCCCGACCGCGGCTAGGTCGAGCCGCTGCATGGGCGCCGCCGTCCGGCCCGGCCAACCGAGCGCGTAAGCGATCGGGGTCCTCATATCGGGCGCACCGAGATGCGCCAGGACCGAGCCGTCGTGATAGGTCACCAGACCGTGGATCACCGATTGAGGATGGATCACGACCTCGATCCGCTCGGACGGCAGCCTGAACAGGTGGTGTGCCTCGATGACCTCGAGGCCCTTGTTCATCAACGTCGCCGAGTCGATCGTGATCTTTCGCCCCATCTGCCAGGTTGGATGCTTCAACGCATCGGCAGCCGTGACGTGCTCGAGTTCGGCGGCGGACCGATTGAGGAAGGGTCCGCCCGACGCGGTCAGCACGAGACGGCGGACCTCGGCGGCACGCCGGCCGTGCAGGCACTGGTGAATGGCGTTGTGCTCGCTGTCGACCGGCAGAATCGAAACACCCTGACGCCTGGCCGCGTCCATGACCAGCCCGCCGGCCATCACCAGCACTTCCTTGTTGGCCAGGGCGATCGTCTTGCGCCGCTCGATCGCTTCGAGCACCGCTTCGAGGGCGTCGGTTCCCGCCGAGGCGCAGAGCACGATGTCGACATCGGGGTGCGATGCAACCGCGACCAGGCCGTCGCGGCCAGCGCCCGCAATCTCGGCGTTCACACCACGTTGGCGCAGCTGATCGATCGCCCGCGCCGACGAGAGGGCTACGAGGCGCGGTTGGCAGCGTTCGATCTGACGGGCGAGCAGAT
>JAFAWI010000463.1 GCA_019241915.1 Alphaproteobacteria bacterium | reverse complement strand
ATTATCCGGCCGCGCCCTATTCCGGGCCGCGGAGCTGTTGGGACCCGTACTATCACCGCTATTACGCTTGCTGACAGTCCGACCCGAACACACGGGCGAAGATCGTGTCGACGTGTTTGAGGTGGTAGGAGAGGTCAAAAAGGCCGTCAATGGTAAACGCGTCGAGGTATCGCGCGATCTCCGGGTCCGCCTTTAGCAGATCCGAGAAGCGGCCTTCGCGGCCCCAGCCGGCCATCACGTTCCGCTGGACGGCCCGGTAGGCGTCCTCGCGGCTCATCCCGGCCTGGGTCAGCGCCAACAGGAAACGCTGCGAGTCGGGAAGGCCGCCGAGCGCGTCGAGATTGGCCTGCATGCGGGCAGGGTTGACGATCATCTTGTCGACGACGCCGGTCAGCCGGCTCAGCGCGAAATCGAGGGTGATCGTCGTGTCGGGCGCGATGAAGCGCTCGACCGAGGAATGCGAGATATCGCGCTCATGCCAGGTCACGACGTTTTCCAGCGCCGGGGTCACCGCCGCGCGGATGACCCGCGACAGGCCGGTCAGGTTTTCCGACAGCACCGGGTTTTTCTTGTGCGGCATCGCCGACGAGCCCTTCTGGCCCTCGGCGAAGAACTCGGACGCCTCGCGCAATTCGGTGCGCTGCAGGTGGCGCAGTTCGGTGGCGAAGCGCTCGATCGCCGCCGCGATCAGCGCCAGGACCATGAAGAACGCGGCGTGGCGGTCGCGCGGGATGATCTGGGTCGAGACCGGCTCGGGCGCGAGGCCGAGCTGTTTGGCGACGTGCTCTTCGACGCGCGGGTCGATATTGGCGAAGGTGCCGACCGCCCCCGAGATCTGGCAGGTGGCGACCTCCCTGCGCGCCGCGGCGAGGCGCTCGCGGTTGCGCGCGAACTCGGCGTAGTGGCCGGCGAGCTTGAGGCCAAACGTCGTCGGCTCGGCGTGGACGCCGTGGCTGCGCGCGATGGTCGGGGTCAGCTTGTGTTCGAGCGCGCGGCGCTTGAGCGCCGCCAGCAGCGCGTCGAGGTCGGCGAGCAGGATGTCGCCGGCCTGGGTCAGCTGCACCGCGAGGCAGGTGTCGAGCACATCGCTCGAGGTCAGGCCCTGGTGCACGAAGCGCGACTCCGGGCCGACATGCTCGGCCAGGTTGGTCAGGAACGCGATGGTCTCGTGGTGCACCTCGCGCTCGATCTCGCGGATGCGGGCGACATCGAATTTGCCCTTCTCGCGCAGCGCCTTGGCGACGCCGCGCGGGATCACGCCGAGGTCCTCCTGCGCCTCGCAGGCGCAGGCCTCGATTTCGAGCTGGATGCGGAAATAGTTTTCCGGCTCCCAGATTTTGGCCATTTGCGGCCGGCTGTAGCGCGGGATCATGCGGATGCTTTCTCGCGGGGTGCCGCAGCACCGGATTCTACCACGAGGGGCAGCGCCATCATCACGTCGTCGTGGTATTGGCCGCGGTACTTGGTGGCATGGTGCTCGGTGCCGTACGCGACAAAACCGAAGCTCTCGTAGAGGCGCCGCGCCGGCAGGTTGTCGCTGACGACGAAGAGCTGGATCAGCTCGACCTTTGGGCGCGCGTGGTCGAGGATCGCCGCCACGAGCTGGCGGCCGACACCGGCGCCGCGCGCCTGCGGCCGGACATACATGCCCCACAGCATGCCTTTGTGGCGGTGCTTGGGTTTGGGCTGAACGTAGAAGCCGGCGACCGCGACCAGGGTGTCGCCGGCGAAGGCGCCGAGGACGTAATTCTCCGCCAGCCGCGCGGCGACGCGGTCAAGCGGCTGGTCCCGCTCGTCGTCGATCGTGCTGGCAAACGCGTCCGGGCTGTCGATGAGACCTTCGAGCCGGATGTCGCGGTAGAGCGCAGCGTCGTCCGGGCCAAGGCGGCGCAACGCGACGGCGGGAAGCGTCATGCTGCAGCTGCCGGCTCGTAGCCCAGCGCCGCCAGGGCCGCGAGCATGTGCGGCGGCACCGGCGCCGTCACCCGGACCGGCGGTTGCGCCGGATAGAGCGGGACCGCGATCGCCCGGGCGTGCAGGTGCAGCGGCGCGCCGCCCGGGCCGCCCACGGGGCCGCCATAGGTCGGGTCCCCGAGCAGCGGACAGCCGAGCGCCGCGCAATGCACGCGGATCTGATGGGTGCGGCCGGTCCTCGGGTGCAGTTCGAGCCAGGCACGGCCGCCCGCGGCGGCGAGGACGCGGTATTCGGTGACCGCGCGCTGGCCGTCGGGGTCGAGCTCCATGCGCCAGCCGACGCGGCGGGTCTGCTTGCGCAGCGGCGCGTCGACCGTGCCTTGGGGCTCGGCCGGAACCCCGGCAACCACGGCCCAGTAGGTCTTGTCGATGTTGCCGGCCGCGAACAGCGCGCCAAGCCGGCGCAGCGCTTTCGGGTGGCGGCCGAGCACCAGGCAGCCGCTGGTGTCGCGATCGAGCCGGTGCGCCAGCGCCGGCGGGCGCGGCAGCCCGAAACGCAGCAGCGGAAACCAATGTTCGAGATGCGGGCCGCCGCCGGGGCCGGCATGCACCGGCAGCCCGGCCGGCTTGTCGATCACCAGCATCAGCCCATCTCGATAGAGTATCCTGTCGATGAGACCGGCCGGGGAGGCGAGCATGACCCTAGCGTCCAATGTCGAGACCCATTTCTTTGCCGATGACGGCATCGTACCCAACAACCCGACGCTGCCGCTTGTGCTTTATCGCGGCGCACTGGGCGAGGAGGGCGACCTCGCGGCGCGCTGCGAGGCGATGTTCGACGCCAACGGCTGGCCCGGCGCCTGGCGCAACGGCATCTACGCCCACCATCATTATCACAGCACCGCGCACGAGGTGCTGGGCATCGCGCGCGGCTCGGCCCGCGTCAGGCTCGGCGGCGAGAACGGCGCGACGGTCGAATTGCGCACCGGCGACGTGGTGGTGATCCCGGCCGGGGTCGCGCACAAGCGCAAAAGCGCGACCTCCGATTTGCTGGTGATCGGCTCGTACCCGACCGGGCAGCGGCCCGACATCTGCCAGGCCGAGGCGGCAGCGCACGACCGGTCGGCGGCCAATGTCGCGCGCGTGCCGCTGCCGGCGTCCGACCCGGTCACGGGGGATGCCGGGCCGCTGCTCGATTGCTGGCGGGCGGCCGGTTCGTTATAACGCGCCGCCCTTACCCAGCGAGCATTCGCCATGGCCGTCGAACGCACCTTGTCGATCATCAAGCCGGACGCGACCCGGCGCAACCTGACCGGGGCGATCAACGACCGGTTCGAGCGGGCCGGGCTGCGCATCGTCGCGCAAAAGCGGCTGCACCTGTCGCGGGAGCTGGCCGGCAAGTTCTACGCGGTGCATGCGCAGCGGCCGTTCTACAACGACCTCGTCACGTTTATGAGCTCGGGGCCGGTGGTGGTGCAGGTGCTGGAAGGCGAGGAGGCGATCGCCAAGAACCGCGACATCATGGGCGCGACCAACCCGGCCAATGCCGCGCCCGGCACGATCCGCAAGGATTTCGCCGAGTCGATCGAGGCCAATTCGGTGCACGGCTCGGATTCGCCCGAGACCGCGGCGCAGGAGATCGCGTTCTTCTTCGCGGAAAGCGAAATCGTCGGGTAACGCCTGCTCCTAGAGCAGGAAGACCGCCATCCCGACCAGGATCAGAATGATCACGACGATCATGATCCGCATAAAGCGGCAGAAGCCGAGCCACGTCTGGCGATGCCGTTCGGTTTCCGCATCGACCGTCGTGAGCATGATTGTCCCCGTCCCCGCCAACGTGCCGCCTGTATAGCCCATCCGCGAGCCGAGACAAGTCTCGGGTTAGGCCCGATTGTCGCTCGGATTGAGCATCGCGGCGGGCGGCGCGGCGGCGCCGTCGACCAGCAC
>JAFAWI010000449.1 GCA_019241915.1 Alphaproteobacteria bacterium | reverse complement strand
ACCGGGCACCCGTGCCGGTCATCTGCGTCGGCAACCTTGTCGCCGGGGGCTCTGGCAAGACGCCAGTCGTACTGTCGTTAGCCGCGGTGATGGCCCGCGGGGGAATCGCCGCACACATTGTCTCCCGCGGCTACGGCGGCAGCCTCTCCGGGCCGCTGCGCGTCGACGCGGCGACGCACGTCGCCAGCCAGGTTGGCGACGAGGCGCTGGTTGCCGCATCGCAGACCCCCAGCTGGGTGGCGCGCGACCGCGCGGCCGGTGTGCGCGCCGCCGTCTCCGCCGGCGCCGAGGCCGTGCTGCTCGATGACGGTTTCCAGAACCCGCATGTGGCAAAGGACCTGGCGCTACTTGTTGTCGATGGCGGCTACGGCTTTGGCAACCGCCGGCTGATCCCGTCCGGCCCGCTGCGCGAGCCAATCGCGGCCGGCTTGGCGCGCGCCGATGCTGTGGTTGTGGTCGGCGAGGGCGGCACCGGCGGCGAGTTTGACAACCTCGGCCGGCCGGTGTTGCACGCAGCAGTTGTGCCCCTTCAAGGGGAACGCATGGCCGGCGCGACCGTCATCGCCTTTGCCGGCATTGGCCGACCGGAAAAATTCTTCGCGACGCTGCGCGGCTGTGGCGCCCGGCTCGCGGCGCAGCATGCTTTTCCCGACCACCACCGCTACCAAGCAGCAGAATTGGCACGGCTCCATGACGAGGCGCGGCGTCACGGCGCGCGGCTCGTCACTACCGAAAAGGATTGGGTGAGGCTCGGCCGCGGCGAGCGTACCGGCATTGAGGCGCTTGCGGTCGCGCTTCGATGGAGCGATGAACCGGCAATGGAATCGCTGCTGGCAACCACGCTGCAACGCGCCGGGTATGGCAATCGCCGCATCCGCGCCTGAAGTGCCGTACGAGGGCCTGCCCTGGCGCTACCATGTCGAGGCTTGGCTGACGAGACTCGGCTTTGGCGCGATCCGCGCGCTGCCGCTCGATTGGGCGTCGGCCGTCGGCGGCAGGCTCGCGCGCTGGATCGGGCCGCGGCTTGGCGTCAACAAGCGGGCCCGGCTCAATCTGCGCGCGGCCTTGCCCGAACTGAGCGAGGCGGAAATCGACACCGTGGTCCGCGGCATGTGGGACAATCTCGGCCGCGTCGTGTTCGAGTATCCGCATCTGCCGAGGCTGACGGCGTTCGGTCCCGGCGGGCGCGTCGAGGTGGTCGGTGTCGAGCATATCGACCGCGCAGTGGCGGCGGGCCGGCAGATCATTCTGGTGGCGGGCCATCTCGGCAATTGGGAAATCGCGCCCATCGCCGCCGAACAGTATGGGCTGTCGGTGGTGCACGCCTACCGCGCGGCCAACAACCCACTGGTCGACCGGATGATCGTCGGCTTGCGGCCGGGCAAGATCACCGAGTTCGTGTCAAAGGGCACACAAGCCTCGCGCCGGCTGGTCGCCGCGCTGCGCGAAGGGAAGCATCTCGGCATGCTCGCCGACCAGAAGATGAACGACGGCATGCCGGTGCCGTTTTTCGGCCGCGACGCGATGACCGCGGACGCGCTCGCCCGGCTCGCGCTGCGCTACGATTGCGACATCATCCCGGTGCGCAGCGAACGTTTGCGCGGCGCGCATTTCCGGCTGACCGTGACCCCGGTGCTGGAACTGCCGGACATCAAAGACCGCCAGGCCGCCATTGCCGCGGTCATGGCGGCGGTAAACGCGCGCCTGGAGGAATGGATACGCGACCGGCCGGAGCAGTGGCTCTGGGTGCACCGCCGCTGGCCCGATTGAGACACCGGATGCCCTCTCCTAGCGAATACCGGTCACCTTGTGCGTCTGCAGCGAGAGCTGCCATTGCGGATGGTCGAGGCAGAATCGGATTGCCCATGCCGTATTGCCCGCGCGGTCCGGTCCGTCCATCGGCTGCACCGAGAACCGGCGAAACGCAAGATCGGCGAAGGCCAGTGGGTCGAGCCCCGCTTGCGGCACCACCACCTTGAGCTCGTCGCCTGCCGTGACCACCACCGGGTTGCCGCCTTTGGGGCTGACGCAGACCCAGTCGAGGTCGGGCGGCAGCGGGATCGTGCCGTTGGTCTCGACCGCGATCTCAAAACCGCGCCGGTGCAGCGCCTCGATCAGCGGTGAATCGAGCTGCAACAGCGGCTCGCCGCCGGTGCAGACGACGAATTTGGTACGCTGCCCGGCCGGCCACAGCTCCGCCACCTTGTCCGCCAGCGAGTGGGCATCGGCATAACGTCCGCCCTCGGTGCCGCCGGTGCCGACGAAGTCGGTATCGCAGAAACTGCAGGCCGCAACCGCGCGATCCTCTTCGCGCCCCGACCACAGATTGCACCCGGCAAAACGGCAGAACACCGCCGGCCGCCCGGTCAGCGCCCCCTCGCCCTGGAGGGTGTAGAAAATCTCCTTGACCGCGTAGCTCATGATCGGGCGCTGGCGAACGCTTCCCAGCCGTTGCGGCGCAATTCACAGGCTGGGCAAGTGCCGCAGCCGTAACCCCAGTCGTGCAGCACACTGCGTTCGCCGAGATAGCAGCTATGGCTCTCTTCGCGGATGAGTTCGACCAGCGCGTCGCCACCCAGCTCGTATGCCAGTTGCCAGGTCGCCCGCTTGTCCCGCCACATCAACGGGGTGTGGATGACAAACCGCTTGTTCATCCCCAGTGTCAGCGCCACCTGCAGCGCTTTCAGCGCGTCGTCGCGGCAATCGGGATAGCCCGCGTAGTCGGTCTCGCACATGCCGCCGACGAGGTGCCGCAGCCCGCGGCGGTATCCGATCGCCGCCGCAAAGGCGAAGAACAGCAAATTGCGCCCGGGAACGAATGTCGTGGGCAGGCCGCTCTCGGTAAAGGCGATCGCGGCATCGCTGGTCAGCGCGGTCTCGCTGATTTGCCCGAGCACGCTGAGGTCTACGATACGGTCAGCGCCAAGCTTGGGTCCCCATCCCGGAAACTCGCGCCGCAGCCGCTCGGCCAAGCGGTCGCGGCAGGCGAGTTCGACGCGGTGCCGCTGGCCGTAATCGAAACCGATCGTCTCGACTCGATCGAAGGCGCCGAGCGCCCAGGCGAGGCAGGTCGCCGAATCCTGCCCGCCGGAAAACAGCACCAGGGCCGGCTCGCGGATCGGCATCGTCACCGCTTCACCAGCCCAAGAGGCAGGTTTGGCGCCGCGCATCGCGAATGTCTTCCCATCGCTGCTCCGACTCCTGTCTGCGCCAAACAACGCCGGTCTCGGCAATGCGGCGTCGCAGCTCATAATAATCGCGCTCGAGATGCCAGCAGCGGACGAAATGAACCGCGCCGAGCGGCGTCATTGCCCGATACAGCGCTGCTGCTTCCGGCTCCTTGGCA
Source organism: Alphaproteobacteria bacterium (assembly GCA_019241915.1). Lineage (GTDB taxonomy): Bacteria > Pseudomonadota > Alphaproteobacteria > ATCC43930 > CGMCC-115725 > DATARH01. The sequence continues at coordinate 1,842 of JAFAWI010000449.1, read as the reverse complement.
TGCGCGGCGGCGCCGGCAAGCAGCACTGCCAGCACCGGCCCGATCCGTCGTTGCAACTCCATCCCGGCAAGTGCGCTCAGCAATCGATGTGGCGACTGTTATAATCCCTTTCGCATCACTGGAGGCGGTATGAGCACCAACCCTTATCTCGCGCTCGGCGTCAGGCCCTTCATCAATTGCTGCAGCGTGCGCACGATGCATGGCGGCAGCCTGATGCTGCCGCAGGTGCGCGCGGCGGTCGATGCGGCGTCGCAGCAGTTTGTCAATCTCGACGAGCTGATGGCGGCCGCGAGCAAGCGTATCGCCGAACTCACGGGCGCCGAGTCGGGCATCGTCACCTGCGGCAGCGCCGCAGCGGTCGCGCTCGGCACCGCCGCCTGTGTCGCCGGTAACGACCCGGTCAAGATGCTGCGCCTGCCGTTCACCGACGGCATGGTCAATCGCGTCATCATTCCGGCGAAGCAGCGCTTCGCCTACGACCAGGCGGTGCGGATGTGCGGCTGCACGATCGTCGAGATCGAGACCCGCGCCGACCTCGATGAGGCGCTGCGCCAACCGGTCGCGCTGGTCGTGCTGCTCGGCAAGCAGGAGCACCTGACCAGTGTGCGGCTCGAGGAGATTGCCTCGGTGTGCAAACCGCGCGGCATCCCGATCATGGTCGATGCCGCCTCGGAACACATCGAACGGCCGAGCCCGTGGCTGGCGCGCGGCGCCGATCTCGTCATCTACAGCGGCGGCAAGTTTTTGCGCGGGCCGCAAACCTCGGGCCTGCTGCTCGGCAACAAGAAGCTGGTCGAGGCGGCGTGGCGCAACGGATCGCCGCACCAGGCGCTGGGCCGCCCGATGAAGGTGTCGAAGGAGGACATCATCGGCGTCCTCGCCGCGCTCGAACATTGGTTCGGCGAGCGCGACCCGGCGGCCGAACGCGCGAGATGGGATGCCGACTGCGCCGCCATCGCGCGCCGCATCGCGCAAATCCCGGGCGTGACGAGTGAGGTGCTGGAGCCGGCCGGGGTCGACCGGGTGCCGCGGCTCAAGATCGTCTGGGACCGCGAACGTTACCCGCTGGACGGGCTGGCGCTGCGCCAACGTGCGCTCGACGGCGAGCCGCGCGTGATGCTCGACGACAACTCGGCGACGGAAAATTCGATTGCGGTCGATCCGTTCCAACTCCAGCCGGGCGAGGCGGAGCAGGTCGGTGACGCCGTCGTTGCCGCGCTGCTGGTCTCGGCCCAGGCCGAGCGCGCGCCGGCAAGCAGTCCGGCGCTGACTGTCGCAGGCAATTGGGAACTTCGTGTCGAGTTTCTGCAAGGGGCCCGCGTCCATCGGCTCGCCCTCGAACAACAGGGGGGCGCGCTTACAGGCCAGCAGAAATCGGCTCAATTCGACGGGCCGGTCAGCGGCGCGATCGACGCCGATGTCGTGCGCTTCTCGTTCGAGCAGCGCTACGAGGCGAGCCGCCTCAGCTACCGCTTCGAAGGGCAGGTCACGGATGGGGTCATGGCGGGGACCGTAGCGCTCGGAGCCGCGAGCGACCAGAACGGCGGCATCGTCAACCGCAGCCAGTTCGGCACCGGCGCCTGGCAGGCCAAAAGGGTGGCGTGATCGACCGCCGCCCCGGCTGCCCGCCGGCACCGGCGACGGGCGCCGCTCGCCATCGCCGCTCGGCGACTTTATGCTCGCGGCGGAAGCCAAGCATGGGAGGATGCGGATGAAAGCGGAAGCGGTAGGCTTGTCGTCGGCGCGGCTCAAGCGTCTCGACGAGGTGATGTGCCGCCGCTATGTCGATAGCGGCCAGCTGCCGGGTCTGCTGACCTACATCTACCGAAAAGGCGAACTCGC
>JAFAWI010000361.1 GCA_019241915.1 Alphaproteobacteria bacterium | reverse complement strand
AACCCAACGGCTATCTGCATATCGGCCACGCCAAGTCGATCTGCCTCAATTTCGGCATAGCGCAGGAATTCGGCGGCCGCTGTCACCTGCGCTTCGACGACACCAACCCGACCAAGGAAGAACAGGAATACATCGATGCGATCGAGGCCGACCTCAAATGGCTCGGCTTCGACTGGGGCAAGCACCTCTACCATGCGTCGGACTATTTCGATCAGCTCTACAAATGGGCCGAGCACCTGATCGAGCACGGCCTTGCCTATGTCGACGACCAGTCGCCCGAGCAGATGCGCGCCGCCCGCGGCACGCTGACCGAGCCCGGGCGCGACAGCCCCTACCGCGAGCGCAGCCCGGCCGAGAACCTCGAATTGTTCCGCCGCATGCGCGCCGGCGAATTCGCCAATGGCGCACGCGTGCTGCGCGCCAAGATCGACATGGCGTCGCCGAACATGAACCTGCGCGACCCGGCGCTCTACCGCATCCTGCACGCAACGCACCCGCGCACCGGCGACAAATGGTGCATCTACCCAACCTACGATTTCGCGCACGGCCAGTCGGATGCGATTGAGGGGGTGACGCACTCGATCTGCACGCTCGAATTCGAGGATCATCGGCCGCTCTACGACTGGCTGATCGAGCACCTGCCGGTGCCGCAGCGGCCGCGGCAATACGAGTTTGCCCGGCTCAACCTGACCTACACGGTGATGTCGAAGCGCTTCCTCAAGCGGCTCGTCGACGAGGGCCGGGTCGCGGGGTGGGACGATCCGCGGATGCCGACGCTCGCGGGCCTGCGGCGGCGCGGCATCCCGCCCGGCGCGATCCGCGATTTCGCCAAAAGCGTCGGCGTGGCGCGCGCCAACAGCACCGTCGATGTCGGCATGTTCGAGCACGCGGTGCGCGACGTGCTCAACCGTGGCGCCGCCCGGCGTATGGCCGTGCTGCGGCCGTTGAAGCTGGTGATCGAGAACTATCCCGAAGGGCAGACCGAAGAGCTCGAGGCGGTCAATCATCCCGACCAGCCGGACCTCGGCACGCGAAAAATCCCGTTTGGCCGAGAGCTTTACGTCGAGCGCGACGATTTTCTCGAAGATCCGCCGAAAAACTTTTACCGGCTCGCGCCGGGCCGCGAGGTGCGGCTGCGCTTCGCCTATTTCGTAACCTGCCGCGACGCGGTGAAGGACGCTGCGGGCAACATCGTCGAGCTGCGCTGCACCTACGACCCGGCGACCAAGGGCGGTGACGCGCCCGACGGGCGCAAGGTGCGCGGCACGATCCATTGGGTTTCGGCGAAACATGCCGTGCCGGCCGAGGTGCGGCTCTACAACCCGCTGTTCGGCCGCCCCGACCCCGGAGCGGAGGGGGACCTGCTCGCCGACCTAAACCCAGCCTCGCTTGAGGTCATCGCCGCCGCACAGCTCGAACCGGCGCTTGCCGGCGACAACAGCGCCGCAGCGGTCCAGTTCGAGCGCCTCGGTTATTTCGTCCGCGACCCGGATTCGCAGCCAGGCCGGCCGGTCTATAACCGCACGATCGGCCTCCGCGACAGCTGGAACCGGCAGCAGGCGGCAGGCGGTGGCTAGCCGCGACTTGCCCGGCGCCCCACCGGCCGCCAACGATTATGGCGCGGCGCTGCGGCTCGGCTTCACCGGCGCGGTGGTCGGCTGCATCTTTATCGGCCTCGTCACCGGCGTCTGCGGCGTCTGGCCGCTGTTCTTCGCGATCCCGGCCTTTCTGGTCCATCTGGTGCTGAGCGCGCTGCTCGGCGCGGCGATAACCGCGATGGCGGCGCGGTTTTGCAAGCGCCCGCTGTCCAATGCCGCCATCATGGCCGCGGGGGCGGTGCTGACAGTCCTGCTGTTCGGCGTGCTGCCGTTGTACTTCATGCTGTTTGTGCCGGCCCGCGACGCGCGGATGCTGCTCGGATAGAGCCGGCTGGAACGAAAACCGCCGGTCAGAAGCCTGAAGGAGAAAACGAATGGCGATCGCGACACGGCGCAGCGTTTTGCAGGCCGCGGCCGCCACCGGTCTGCTGGCCGCACCTTTCGTGCGCGGTGCGCATGCCGGCGGCCGGCTCGCCGTCGGCTTCTGGGACCACTGGGTCCCCGGCGCCAACGCACCCCTCGAAAAGCTTTGCCATGAGTGGGCCGAGAAGGAAAAGGTCGAGATCAAGGTCGATTTCATCACCTCCAACGGCGACAAGGACCTGCTGACCGCCGCCGCCGAGGCGCAGGCCAAG
>JAFAWI010000328.1 GCA_019241915.1 Alphaproteobacteria bacterium | reverse complement strand
CTCGTGCGCGGCGAGGTCGGCGAGACGCAGCGCCGGCAAGCCGCTCTGCCGCGTGCCGAGCACTTCGCCGCCGCCGCGCAGCCGCAAATCCTCCTCGGCGATGCGAAAGCCGTCATCGCTCTCGCGCAGGATCGACAGGCGTTCGCGCGCGACCGCGCCGAGCGGCGCCTGGTAGAGCAGCAAGCAGGTCGAGGCCTCATTGCCGCGGCCGATGCGGCCGCGCAGCTGGTGCAGCTGCGCCAAGCCGAACCGCTCGGAATGCTCGATCACCATCACCGTCGCCTGCGGCACGTCGATGCCGACCTCGATCACCGTGGTCGCCACCAGCAGGTCGACGCCGCTGCCGGCGAAGTCGGCTATGGCCTTGTCTTTTTCGGCCGGCTTCATGCGGCCGTGAACCAGCGCCGTGCGGCCGCGAAACACCGGCGCCGCGGCGAGGATGCGATAGCGTTCCTCGGCGGCGGCGGTGTCGGTGAGCTCGTTCTCCTCGACCAGCGGGCAGATCCAGTAGGCCTTGGCACCGCGGCCAAGCGCGCGCGCCACAGCGCCGACAACCTCGTCGAGCCGGTCGAGCGGCAGCGCACGCGTGTCGATCTTCTGGCGGCCGGGCGGCTTTTCGGTGAGCCGCGAGCCGTCGAGATCGCCATAGACCGTCATCATCAGCGTGCGCGGGATCGGTGTCGCGCTCATCAGCAGCGTGTCCGTGCCTTTGCCCTTTTCGGCGAGCGCCAGGCGCTGCTCGACGCCGAAGCGGTGCTGCTCGTCGATCACGCACAGCGCGAGGTCGCGAAATAAGACGTCCGTCGTCAGCAGCGCGTGCGTGCCGACGACGACCGTGGTGAAGCCTGACGCGAGGCCGGCGAGCAGTACCTCGCGCGGCTTGCCGCGTTCGCGCCCGGTCAGCAGCGCGACCTCCACTCCCGCCGGTGCGGCGAGCCGCGACAAGGTAGCGTGATGCTGCCGCGCCAGCACTTCGGTCGGCGCCATCAACGCCGCCTGCCCGCCGCTCTCGACCGCGATCAGCATGGCCAGCAGCGCCACGACAGTCTTGCCGCTGCCGACATCCCCTTGCAGCAGGCGCATCATCTGGTGCGGCGTCTTCATGTCGCCGGCGATCTCGGCGAGCGCCAGGCGCTGCGACTGCGTCAGCGCGAAGCCGAACCCGGCCTCGACCCTGGCCAAAAGCGCGCCGGTGCCGGTCAGGACGCGGCCACGCCGCCGCTGGCGTCGCGCGCGCACCAGCGCCACCGCAAGCTGGCTGGCGAAGATCTCATCGTAGGCGAGGCGCTCGCGCGCCGGGGTCGCCGGCGACAGATCGCCGCCGTCGGCCGGATTGTGCACCGTGGCGACCGCGTCGCACCAGTCGGGCCAGCCGCGCTGCCGGCGCAGCGGCGGGTCGATCCACTCCGGCAGCTCCGGCGCGCGTTCGACTGCCGCCTCGATCGCACGCTGCAGGATGCGTGGGGGCAGGCCGGCCGTCAGCGGATAGGTCGGCTCGATCGCCTTGATGCGCTCGGCCTGTTCCGGGGTCACGACATGATCGGGATGCGCCATCTGCGGCAGCCCGACATAGCGCTCGACCTTGCCGCTGACGATGCGCTCGGCGCCAACCGGGAGCAGGCGCTGCAGGTAGTCACCCTTGACGTTGAAGTAGATGAGGGTGATGAAGCCGGTGCCGTCGTAGCAGATGACCCGGTACGGGCGGCGCCCGAGCCCCGGCTCGTGGCGCTCGACCCTGAGCTTGAGCGTGACCACGGCGCCGTCCTCGATCTCGCCAACCGGCGGCGAATCGCGGCGGTCGACGAGTCCGGTCGGCAGGTGCCACAGCAGATCGATTACCAGCTTGCCGGCGGCGCGCTCGATCAGCCGGCCCAGGTTGGGGCCGATGCCGGGCAGCGTCGTCACCGCCGCAAACAGTGGGTCGAGAAGGCTGGGGCGCAACTTTACGGGTGTCCGCTATTCGCTGCCGGCGGCTGACGCGGCGCGCGCAACCGATTATATCGAGGGCCGAGCACCGCCGGTCTGACCATGGAACACTTGCCCGATCCGCGCCGCAAGCGCCTGTTGTTTCGTTCCTGGCACCGCGGCACACGCGAGGCCGACCTGATCCTCGGCTCCTTCGCCGACCGGTATCTCGGCCAATTCGACGCGGCGCAGCTCGACCGTTACGAGGCGCTGCTCGACAGTCCCGACCCGGAGATTTTCGACTGGATCTTCGGCCGCGCGGCACCGCCCCCCGAGTTCGATCACGATGTCACACGGCTGCTGCTGGCGTTTCGCTACACGCCGCGGTCGACTTGATTGCAGATGTCCTGATGCCGTTCGATCTCGCGCAAATGCTCGGCGACCTATCGCGGCGAGTGACGCTGTTCGGCGCGCCCGAGGGGCACGACGCGGCAACGCTCGGGGCGCTGCTGGGCGACGGCAAGCGGCGCGACTGGCTGCATGTCTGCCGCGACGACGCGCGGATGACCCGGTTCGCGGCGGCGCTGCAGTTTTTTCATCCCGGTGTGCCGGTGCTGACGTTCCCGGCGTGGGACTGTCTGCCGTACGACCGGATTTCGCCCAACGGCGAGGTCGCCAGCCGGCGCATTGACACGCTGACCCGGCTTGCGGCGCGCGACGACACGGCGCCGGCGCCGGCGCCGGTGTTCGTGCTGACGACGGTCAACGCGGTGGTGCAGCGCGTGCCGCCGCGCCGGCTGTTCGACGGCCGGGTATTGCGGCTCGGGGCCGGCGGACGCATTCCGCTCGACCGGCTGCAGAGTTTCTTCCGCAACAACGGCTACAGCCGCACCGACACCGTGCGCGAGCCCGGCGAGTTCGCGATCCGCGGCGGTATCGTCGACCTGTACCCCGCAGGGGCGGTGCAGCCGGTCCGGCTCGATTTTTTTGGCGATGCCCTGGAGAGCTTGCGCTCGTTCGATCCGCTGACCCAGCGGTCGAGCGGGACGCTCGAGGCGCTCGAACTGAAACCGGTCAGCGAGGTGCTGCTCGACGAGCCGGCGATCCACCGCTTCCGGACCCGCTACCGTGAACTGTTCGGCAATGTCGGCAGTGATGACGCGCTTTACGAGTCGGTCAGCGCCGGGCGGCGCTACGCCGGCATGGAGCACTGGCTGCCGCTTTATTACGAGCGGCTGGAGACGCTGTTCGACTACCTGCCGGAGGCGGCGGTGTCGTTCGACTGGCAGAGCGCCGAAGTGCGCGCGCACCGCATCGAGTCGATCGCCGATTTCTATGCCGCGCGGCAGAGCATCGCCGCCGCGGGGGCGAGCAACGCCGCGGCGCCGCTCTACCGCCCGGTCAAGCCGGAGCAGATGTTTATCGGCGACGACGAATGGACGGCGCTGGTCGACGCGCGGACCCTGGTACAGCTGTCGCCTTTCGAGAGCCCCGAAGGTAGCGGCGCGGCGTTCGATGCAGGGGGCCGGCCGGCGAAGGGTTTCGCGCCCGAGCGGGCCGACCCGAAGATCAACCTGTTCGACGCCGTGCGCGACTGGCTCGACGGCGAGCGCAAAGCGGGCCGTCGCGCGGCGATAGCCGCCTACAGCGCAGGCAGCGCCGACCGGCTGGCGACGGTGCTGCGCGAGCGCGGTCTCGGCGATCTGCGTACGGTCGCCGACGGCGAAGCGCTCGCCAAGCTGCCGCGCTCGGCGGTCGGTCTGGCGATCCTGCCGCTGGAGCAGGGCTTTGCCACCGGCGAGCTTGTTATGCTCGGCGAGCAGGACATTCTCGGCGACCGGCTGGCGCGGACCCCGCGGCGGCGACGCAACCTCGACGAGTTCATCGCCGAGGCATCGGCGCTCGCGGCCGGCGATCTCGTCGTCCATGAGGAGCACGGGATCGGCCGCTACGAAGGCTTGGAGACGATCGATGTCGGCGGCGCACCGCACGATTGCCTCAAGGTGCTGTACGCCGGCGACGACCGGCTGTTCGTGCCGGTCGAGAACATCGAGGTGCTGTCGCGCTACGGGTCGGAAGATGCCGGCGCGCAGCTCGACCGTCTCGGCGGCGCGGCGTGGCAGGGGCGCAAGGCACGGGTCAAGCAGCGCATCCGCGAGATCGCCGGCGAATTGATCCGCGTCGCCGCCGAGCGCCAGCTGCGCCCGGGCGAAGCGATCCAGCCGCCCGAGGGGATATACGAGGAATTCGCTGCACGCTTTCCATATCCCGAGACCGACGATCAGCTGCGCGCGATCGAGGACACGCTGGGCGATATGGCCGCGGGGCGGCCGATGGACCGCCTCATTTGCGGCGATGTCGGGTTTGGCAAGACCGAGGTCGCGCTGCGCGCCGCGTTCATCGCGGCTTTCTCGGGGGCGCAGGTGGCGGTCGTGGTGCCGACGACACTGCTCGCGCGCCAGCACTATCGCAGCTTTGCCGAGCGTTTCGCCGGGCTGCCGGTGCGCATCGCTCAGCTCTCGCGGCTGGTTGCGGCGAAGGACGCCAAGCAGGTCAAGGAGGACATCGCCGCCGGCCGGGTCGAGATCGTTATCGGAACGCATGCGCTGCTGGCGAAGGACGTCAAGTTCGCGCATCTCGGTCTCGTCATCGTCGATGAGGAGCAGCATTTCGGCGTCGTCCAAAAGGAGCGGCTGAAGCAGCTCAAGGCCGATGTGCACGTACTGACGCTGACCGCCACCCCGATCCCGCGCACCTTGCAGCTGGCGCTGTCCGGTGTGCGCGAGATGAGCATCATCGCCACCCCTCCGGTCGACCGGCTCGCCGTGCGGACGTTCGTGATGCCGTTCGATCCGGTGGTCGTGCGCGAAGCGATCCTCAGGGAGCGCGACCGCGGCGGGCAGGTATTCTATGTCGCGCCCCGCATTGCCGACCTGGAGGAGGTGGGTACCGAGCTGCGCAAGCTCGTCCCGGAAATCCGCGTCTGCATGGCGCACGGCCGGATGGCGGCCGACGAGCTGGAAGGCGTGATGAACGCCTTTGACGACCGCGCCTACGATCTCCTGCTGTCGACGAATATTATCGAGTCGGGGCTCGACATCCCGTCGGCGAACACGCTGATCGTGCACCGCTCGGACATGTTCGGGCTGGCGCAGCTCTACCAGTTGCGCGGCCGCATCGGTCGGTCGAAACTGCGTGCCTACGCTTATCTTACCCTGCCCGAGAAGAAGAAGCTGCAGCCGGCCGCGCAACGCCGCCTCGAAGTCATGCAGACACTGGATACACTCGGTGCGGGGTTTCAGCTCGCCAGCCACGACCTCGACATCCGCGGTGCCGGCAACCTGCTCGGCGACGAGCAGTCGGGGCATATTCGCGAGGTCGGCATCGAGCTCTACCAGCACATGCTCGAAGAGGCTGTCGCCACGGCACGCGCCGCCGGCGGTGCCGGTGTGGTCGGCCCGGCACTCGAGGAATGGAGCCCGCAGATCACGATCGGCACGCCGGTGCTGATCCCCGAGGATTACGTCACCGACCTTTCCGTGCGTCTCGGCCTCTATCGCCGCGTCGCAGGCCTTGCGGACCGGCGTGAAAGCGAAGCCTTTGCCGCCGAGCTGATCGACCGTTTCGGCCCGCTGCCGGCCGAGGTCGAAAACTTGCTGCAGATCATCGCGATCAAGCGGGCTTGCCGCGAAGCGGGGGTCGAAAAGGTCGAGGCGGGGCCTAAGGGCGCGGTGATCGCTTTGCGCGGCAACCGTTTCGCCAATCCGGCAGGCCTCGTCGAGCTGATCCAGGGTCAGGCCGGGCGGCTGCGCCTGCGCCCCGACCAGAAGCTCGTCTATCTGCGCAACTGGGACGACGAGGCGGCCCGCCTGAAGGGCGTGGCCGGGCTGATGCAGACGCTGGTCAAGCTCGCCCGGGCCGCAGCACCGCAGGCGGCGCCGATGCCGCCGCCGACGCCGGAACTCGTGAAAAAGCCGCAGGCCGCGCGGCGGGCTTGACGCCGCCTCTCGCGGCCTGCCGCAAACGCATACCCGGCTGCTTAATAAGGCAAGCTTACGACCTTGCCTTTGCCGCCCCGCTGCGCCAGCATGCCGCAGCCTCTCCGGGGCGAGCCTGCCGCGCGAACGCCGGCGGGGCAGTTGTCAGAAGGAGGAGACAGAAAAGATGGCGCGCACCTACAAGCGGATCGATTCCGACGGTCACATCCTCGAGCCCGTGACGCTGTGGAACGACTATATGGACCCCAAGTTCCGCGAGCGCGCGCCCAAGATCATCATCGACAATGACGGCAAGGAAAAGCTGTTCCTCGAAAACCAGGTGCTCGGCAGCCAGCAGGGCATGGGCGGGATCGGTGCGGTCGGCGCCCGTCAAGGCGAGATCAAGGCCGAGACCATGAAGTACGAGGAGGGACGGCCGGGCGGCTTCGACCCGCACAAGCGCATCCCCGACATGGATCTCGACGGCATCGACGCGGCGTTCCTGTACCCGAGCATGGGCCTGTTCTCGGGGGCCGTGCACGACCCGGCGCTCGCCGGTGCGCTGTGCCGGGCCTACAACCGCTGGCTCGCCGATTACTGCAAGCCGTATCCCGACCGTCTGTTCGGCATCGCGATGTTGCCGATGCAGGATGTCGACACCGCAATCGAGGAGATGAAGTTCGCGCGCAAAGAGCTGGGGATGCGCGGCGGCTTTATGCGGCCGAACCCGTACAACAACCGGCTGGTCCACGATCCGGCGTACGAACCGTTTTGGACCGCCTGCGAGGAACACGATTTTGTCGTCGGCTTTCACGAGGGCGGCTCGAGCGGCATGCCGACCGTCGGGATCGACCGCTTCGAGACGCGCGGCGCGCAGCACATCATCAGCCATACGATGGAAATGATGTTGGCGGCGCTGAGCATGATCTGGGGCGGGGTCTGCGAGCGGCACCCGAAGCTGCGGGTGGGTTTCCTCGAGTCGGGCGGCGGCTGGATCGCGCCGTGGCTCGACCGGATGGACCGGCATTTCGACGACCAGGGCTTTAACGACAGCGGTCTGAAGAACCGGCCGAGCGACATCTTCCGGCGCCAGTGCTGGATTTCGTTCGAACCGGTCGAGGGCAGCCTCGCGCACCTCGCCGAGTATGTCGGCCCCAACAAGATCCTGTGGGCGACCGACTACCCGCACCGCGACGGCTTCTTCCCCGGTGCGCCCGACATGATCGAGAAGCAGCTCGATGCCGCGGGCGTGTCGGCCGCCGCCAAACACGGCGTCATGGCCGGCGGCGCGATGGCGTTCTATGGACTGAACTGATGGAGGCCAACATGGCGCGGCAGTACAACGTTGTCGACGCGGACGGGCACATTCTCGAGCCGCTCAATCTGTGGACCGACTACATCGAGCCGCAATACCGCGACCGCGCGCCGCGGCTGGTGACCAACAACCATGGCCGGCAGCAGCTGCAGGTCGACAGCGCGCTGCTCGGCAGCGCCGAGCGCGGGTTGGGCGCGATCGGTGCGATCGGTGCGCGCGACGGGCATGTCATCGCCGACGGGTTCGAGTATTCGCAGGGCCGCCCCGGTGGCTTTGACCCGCACAAGCGCATCCCCGACATGGACATGGATGGAATCGACGCGGCCTTTCTCTACCCGAGCATCGGCCTCTTTGTCGGCGGCATCCAGGACCCCGGTCTCGCCGGTGCGACCTGCCGCGCCTACAACCGCTGGCTCGCCGATTACTGCAAACCCTATCCCGACCGGCTGTTCGGCGTCGCGATGCTGCCGATGCAGGACGTCGACCAGGCGATCGAAGAGATGAAGTTCGCGCGCAAGGAACTCGGCTTCCGTGCCGGGTTTCTAAGGCCCAACCCGTACAACAACCGGCTGATCCACGACCCGGCGTACGACCCGTTCTGGAGCGCCTGCGAGGAGCTCGATTTCGCGATCGGCTTTCACGAGGGCGCCTCGCCCGGGATGCCGCAGGTCGCGGTCGACCGTTTCGAGGGCCGCGGCGCCAAACACATCATCAGCCATACGATGGAGATGATGTTGGCGGCGCTGAGCATGATCTGGGGCGGGGTCTGCGAGCGGCACCCGAAGCTGCGGGTGGGTTTCCTTGAGTCGGGAGGCGGCTGGATCGCGCCGTGGCTCGACCGGATGGACCGGCATTTCGACGACCAGGGCTTTAACGACAGCGGTCTGAAGAACCGGCCGAGCGACATCTTCCGGCGCCAGTGCTGGATTTCCTTCGAACCGGTCGAGGGCAGCCTTCGCTATCTCGCCGACTATGTCGGCCCCAACAAGATCATGTGGGCGACCGACTATCCGCACCCTGACGGTTTCTTCCCCGGCGCACCGAAGATGATCGGCAAGCAGCTCGAAGGCCTATCGTCGGAGACCAAGCACGCGGTCATGGCGGGCGGCGCGATGGGCTTCTACGGCCTGCACTGACGCCGAGCGGCGGGCGCGGGCTCGCCCGCCGCACAACCGGCGGTATTGACCGCCGGCCGGCTGTGTGACGAGACTCCTCTGGCCATTGGGTTGGGGAGTGCCTTGCGCCGCCGTGAGGTTTTCGCGACTGCCGCTGCCGCCGCGGTGTACCGCGCTCTGCCGGCAGGGGCGACCGTACCCAAGGCCTACAGCTGGGACTTGTCGCCGCCCGCTGGCAGCCGCGAGGCCTTCGTGGCATGGATGCAGGACAATCGCGGTGAGGACCCGGCATTTCTGCGCGACCGCTGGGCGCGTTTCGAGGCGATGGTGGCGAACAAGGACGTGGCGGGCGAGCGCGACAAGCGCGCCTTCCTGATGACGCCGCGCGAAGAGTTTGTGCTGAACGCGAACCGCGAGCGGGCTTACGACCACGCCTTTCTCGATATCGGCTTTGGTGTGACGATTTCGGGGCCGCACCTGGTCGGCCGCATGACCAGCGCGCTCGACGTGGCACGCGGCGACAAGGTGCTCGAAATCGGCACCGGCTCGGGCTACCAGTCGGCCTATCTTGCCAATCTGACCGACAGAGTGTGGACCATCGAAATTGTGCGCCCGCTCGCCGAGCGCACGCGCGGCATCTACGATGCGCTGATCGCGCGCGGTTACAGCGAGTATGCCGCGGTCCAAACGAAAAGCGCCGACGGTTATTACGGCTGGGAGGAGGCGGCGCCGTTCGACAAGATCATCGTCACCTGCGGGGTCGACCACATCCCGCCGCCGTTGCTGCAGCAGCTGAAGACGGGCGGGGTGATGGTGATCCCAATCGGCCCGCCCGGCGCGCAGCACGTGTTGAAAGTAACGAAGGATGCGGCGGCCGACGGAGCGCCGCGGGTGGCGCGCTCCGACATCTACAACGGCAAGATCGTGCCGTTTGTGCCGTTTACCAAGCTCGAGGGCGACCGCGTTGCCGGCGTCCATAGCCTCTGAGGGCCTTGCCGATGTCGCGCCGCCGCCGCTAGCCTGCTCGCGCCGCACCACGGCCGCGTTTTACCTGTCGATCGCGCTTGCCTCTGCGGCGATCATCGCGCTGCAGCTGGCGATCATGCGGATTTTCGCGGTCGGCAGCTGGGCCCATTTCGGCTCGCTCGTGGTCAGCTGGGCAATGCTCGGCTTTGGCCTCAGCAGCGCCGGGCTCTGTGCCACCAGCCGCTATGTCA
>JAFAWI010000262.1 GCA_019241915.1 Alphaproteobacteria bacterium | reverse complement strand
GCCTTCCTGAGTCATCCGTGGAAGCGGTGGCGACGGCAGCCTGCTTGCTCACGTCGATGGTGGCCTGGGCCCGCAGATTGCCGACTCGTACGACCACGGGCCCTTTAGGAGTTGCATCCTCGACCACCAGCTTGACCCACAATGAGTCTTTGTCCTTGAAGTATGAAGTGGTGTTCGCGGCCCGCAGGGCGGCAAGGCTGGGTTCGGCCACGCCGCCCGCGGACGCTGCAAAGCCGGGCAGCTCGACGATCACGAACGACCCCTTGTCCATTTCGCGCAAGGCCAGCGACAACTTGTTGCGAGCCGTCTCCACTCTCAGCTCGGCACCGCTGGGGACGGTCGTCTCTCCGTTATATTCGTAGCGCTTTCCGTCGCGGCTGAGGATGACCGGATCGGTGTTGGCGCGGCGCCCGAAATCGTCGAAGTCGCCGGCGATGTTGAAGCGGCCCATGTCGCCCCGGCATACCGCAGCCCCCCAGCTCGCCTTGACCTGACAGCTGGCTTCATCGTCGGAGATGCCATTGTCGATGACGACGTAGCTGTTGGGAACGCCGCTGAGCGAGCCGTCCTTGTCGTGGATCGTCGCGCTTCTGTAGGCCGAGCGGCTGCCGAAATCGGACGCCCAGCGGCGCTCGACGGCAGGGAAGTCGACCGGCTTGGAGTTGACGAACTTCAGGCCCTGGACCGAGTTTTCGGTGCTCATGCCAAAGCTGGTGAACAACAGGTACGACAGCGCGCCTGCATCGCGCGTGGCGTTGGGCTGGTAATTGACGAACGTCGTGTTCACCACATCGTGGCGGTAATCGTAGAATTCGTAGCCGCGGATGGGGAAATCGGCCGCTTCCTTCGGCAAGCTGCGCCCGTACGCGATTTCCGCCGGGGTGCGGGGATTGCCGATATTGTCGGATTCGCCGACGAACAACGAATCCACCACGCGCGTGGTGTAGGGCGCGACGCCCGGCGCGCCGGCGGCGTGGGTAAAGCCGATCGCGTTGTCGGCCAGCTTCAGATTGGTGAACAGGTGCGCCTCGCCGCGGCCCCAGATCGCGCCGTTGCGGTTCTTGTAGCCGGTATAATGGTCGATGACGGCAGGCAGCACCGCGCTCTTGCTGTCGTTCGGATCGGCATAGGCGATGTGGCCAGCGCCGCCGACATTGAAGTTGCCTTTGGCATCGGGCCCGCGGTCGAACATCAGGCCGTCGAAGTTGGAATGCGAGGTATTGCCGCTGAACTCGCGCAACCGGGTGCGCCGCGGCCAGATGGTCTTGCTGCTGTCGGCACTGAGGAACGCGCCTGTGGGATGCTGGGGCAAGGCGAGCCAGAAGCCGGTCGCCTCGGACCCGGCGGCGACGTTGTCGCGATAGCTGTTGTCGGGATTGGTGATCCAGAAACTCGACGCCGTGTTGTCCGATGGGATCAGGATGTCCTTGGCGCTTTGGCCCGCGGTGGACTGATGAGCCAGGGTCAGGTCGGTCGGAACGCACGGCTTGGCGTCCGGATGGCATTTGGTGAGGATCGCCAGGTTATGGACGAACTGGTTGCCGGTCTCGACCGCGTCCTCGAGGAAGAAGCAGTGGCCGACGGTGTTGAAGGTGACGTTGTTCTCGACCCTGACGTTGTCGGTGCCGTGGACCGTCACGCAGCGGCTGTAGGTGTCGTGGATCGCCGAGTTCTCGATGTACTGCCCGGCCCCGTCGCCGTCGATGTGCCAGTGCATCGGGTAGCGCGCCAGGTGCATGTTCTGCCCCATGCGCGATAGCTCGACCCCGGAGAGATAGACCTTCGAGCCCGCCATCGCCATGATGTGCCCGCCGAAGTAGCTCTTGTCGGCATCGGGCGAGGCCTGGATGCGGATGTTGCGGGTCAAGAGGCCCACTTCGCCGCGCTCGTCGACCCCGTAGGTGATTGCCCCGAAGTGCATGTACTTGAGCGGGCGGTCGAGCGTCAGCGTGTTGCCCTTGACCGCCGCGATGGTGCGCTCCTCGGCCTGGTGCGGGTCGAAGTCGGTCGAGGCGAGCACGATCACATCGCCCTTGCGCCAGCCGGCGGCGTTCAGCACCGCGATGGTGCCGGCCCCGGCCTTCGCCGTGCTGACCAGCTTGGTCCAGCTGTTCTTGCGGTCGCCGTGCAGGCTCAAGGTCCCCGCGGTCATCATGATGCCGCGGTCGCCCATGGTGTTGATGTCTTCGTTC
>JAFAWI010000210.1 GCA_019241915.1 Alphaproteobacteria bacterium | reverse complement strand
GCGAAGAGCGTTGTCGTCCACGGCGATACGGCCGACAAGCTGATCGTCAGCGCCCGCGTGTCCGGAGACCGGCATGACCGCGACGGCATCGGCCTGTTCCTGGTCGATGCCCAGGCGGCCGGTGTCGCCCGGCGCAGCTACAAGATGCGCGACGGGACCAGCGCCGCCGACATCGCGCTCTCAGATGTCGATGTGCCGACCGCCGATGTCCTTGGCGAACTCGGAAACGCGCTGGCGACGCTCGAACGGGTCAACGAGGCCGGCATCATGGCGACCTGCGCCGAGGCGGTCGGCACGATGGAAACGATGCTGGCGATGACGCTCGAATACATGAAAACGCGCGTGCAGTTCGGCAAGCCGATCGGCGAGAACCAGGCGCTGCAGCACCGCGCCAGCGAGATGATGATTGAGCTCGAAAAAGGCCGCAGTCTGGCGATGCTGGCGGCGATCATGGTCGACGACCCCAATGCCGATCAGCGCGCCCGCGACCTGTCGACCGCCAAGGTCGGCGTCGGGCAGGCGGCGCGTTTTGTGTCGCAGAACGCGATCCAGCTGCACGGCGGCATCGGCATGACCGAGGAATACGCGGTCGGCCACTATTTCCGCCGCTGCATGGTGATCGAGCACAGTTTTGGCGATACCGGGTATCACCTGTCGAAACTGGCGGCGGAAGTCGCCTGACGGCTTGGGTTTTAGCCTACTCCACCGCCGCGTCGCGCGATGAAGCCGACCAACATCCTGTTCATCCTGTCCGACGAGCACAGCCGCCGCGTGTTGGGCTGCTACGGACACAAGACGATCCGCACGCCCAACCTCGACGCGCTCGCGGCCCGCGGGGTGCGATTTCTCGACGCCTACACCAACTCGCCGATCTGCGTGCCGGCGCGCGCCAGCCTCGCCACCGGCCGCTATCCGCACCGGATCGGGTTCTGGGACAACGCGATTGCCTATGACGGCAGCATTCCTTCGTGGCATCACCGGCTGCGCGAGGCCGGGCACGAGGTCGTGTCGATCGGCAAGCTGCATTTTCGCAGCGCGGACGATGACAACGGCTTTTCGCAAGAAGTGATGCCGCTGCACATCAACGACGGTATCGGCGACCCGATGGGCTGGCTGCGCGACCCGCTGCCGGTGCGCAAGGCGACATTGCGCCTCGCCAAGGATGCCGGGCGCGGCGACAGCAGCTATCAGGATTACGACGGCAAGATCACCGCGGCTGCGGTCGATTGGCTGAAGGCGCGGGCCGGCGCCGACGGCAAGCCGTGGTGCCTGTTCGTTTCGCTGGTCTGCCCGCATTTCCCGCTGATCGCGCGGCCCGCGTTCTACGACCTGTACCCGGAGACCGAAGTGCCGTTGCCGGCGCTGCGCGATCCAGCCGAGCGGGTGCCGGACCACCCGTACATCGCGGCCTTCCGCGAGTGCCAGATTTACGAGAAGGGCTTTGTCGACGAGGCCAACGTGCGCCGAGCGATCGCCGCCTATTTCGGCTTGGTCAGTTCGACCGACCACAATGTCGGCCGCATCCTCGCGGCGCTCGACAGGGCCGGGCTGAGC
This sequence comes from Alphaproteobacteria bacterium, assembly GCA_019241915.1. GTDB lineage: Bacteria > Pseudomonadota > Alphaproteobacteria > ATCC43930 > CGMCC-115725 > DATARH01. Next base: position 12,592 of record JAFAWI010000210.1, on the reverse strand, counting down.
GGCACCACGCGCGTCCTTTATTCGGCCGACCACGGCGACAATCTCGGCACCCGCGGGCTGTGGGGCAAGTCGACAATGTACGAAGAGTCGGCCGGGGTGCCGATGATCATGGCGGGGCCCGGATTGCCGCAGGGAGTGGCCTGCCGCGAGCCGGTGACGCTTGCGGACGCGTTTCCGACGATCCTCGGGTGGGCCGGGGTGCCGCCGCATCCGGACGACAGCGACCTGCCGGGCATGCCGCTCGACGCGGTGGTGCGCGACGCGCCGCGGCGCACCGTGCTGTGCGAGTACCACGCGACGGGCGCGGCGACTGGCGCCTTCATGATCCGCAAGGGCCGGTTCAAGTTCGTCTATTACGTCGGCATGCCGACGCAGCTCTTCGACCTCGACGCCGACCCGCAGGAGGAACGCAACCTCGCGCCGGAGCCGGGCTATGCCCGGCTCGCCGCCGATTGCGAGCGCGAACTGCGCGCTGTGGTCGATCCGGAGGCCGCCGACGCCCGAGCGAAGGCAGACCAGGCCGCGCGGATCGCTGAGTTTGGCGGCCGCGCGGCGATCGAGCGGCGCGGCAGCTTTGCCTATTCGCCCGCGCCCGGCACCGCCGCGGTCTTCAACTGACGACCGTCCGACAGGATTGCAGTCGGCGGCGCCGCACCCAGCACCACCCGCGCATCGCCGACGCGGCGGGTGACGCCGGTGCGGTCGAGGTATTCGAGGATCTCGATCGTCAAGTTGCGGCCGACGCCGGTCGCCGCGTTGAATGATGCGGCCGAGAAACAGCCGTCGGCGTCGGCGGCGGCGACGTTGCGCGCTATCTCGCCGAGACGGGCGACAGTCTCCGGCAGGAAATAGCGGTTGGGGGCTACCGGGGCGACCCGGCCGAAGCGCTCGAAGCGCTTCATCAGCCGTGCGGTCGCTTCGGGATCGAGAGCCAGCGCCTCGGCCAGCTCACGCACGCGCGGCGGGCGCAACTCGCCCGCCGTCAGCAGCGGTTCGACCTGGCGCCACAGCCGTTCGTCCTCGCGCGTCAGGCAAGGCTGGTGCGCCGGCAGCCGTACCACCGCGCCGTCGCGAACGATGCGCCCAGCGGCGACGGCCGCGGCGAGCGCGGCGGCGATGACCGCTTCCGGCGCCCGGCCGCGCAGCCGCCGCAGCAGCGCGGCCGGCGGCGGGCCGAGCGCGTCGGGTTCGGCCCGGTGCATCTCGGCCAACGTCTCGACGAGCTGCGTGCCGAGCGCGTCGAGGCGCTCGGCGGTGGCCGCGTAGGGCCTGCGGGCATCGCCGCACACAGCGACGCCCTGCGCCGCCGCCGATGCCGCCAGCTTCTCGACCGTCGTGTTTCGCGCCAGCGCCAGCGGCGCCAGGGCGGCCGCACCTTCCACCGACAGCAGCGCGGCCAACGCATCCGCCGGGTCGGCCTCGCGCAGCGCCGCCAGCGCCGCGAGCCGCTCGGGCCGCGCCCTGCCGCGCCGCGGCGGAAACGGATCGACAACGCGCCCTCCGCCCAAGGTGCGCAGCGCCCCGTGGTCGCGCAGCACCACCCGGTCGCCCCACAGCGCGCCGACCGGCCGGTCGAGGTCGAGTTGAACGAAACCCGCTTCGCCCGGCGCCAGCGAACCGCGTCCGAGAATCGCAATCCGCCCGACGCTGTCCTCAGTGCCGAGATGGAGGTGCACCGGCAATCCCGAACGCAGTGGCGCCGATGCGGCGCGCGACACGGTGAGCGCGACGCCGAGCCGCGGCGTCGGCGCATGCAGCTCGGAGGCGACCAGCCAATCGCCGCGCCGCGGCTCGCCGCCCGGCGGGAAGCTGCCCGCAATGTTGACCGCGCAGCGCTCGCCGGCGGCCGCTCGCTCGACCGCGCGATTCTGCGCGTGCAGGCCGCGCACCCGCAGTTCGGTGCCGCGCGGGCTGAGCAGCAGCCGGTCACCCGGCGCGACGCTGCCGCTGGCGACGGTGCCCGTCGTGACCAGCCCGATGCCGGGCAGCGTGAAGGCGCGGTCGATCGGCAACCGGAACCCTCCCTCGGCGGGTCGAGAGGCGCGCCCCTGGGCGGCGGCCGCCGAGCGCTCGGCGAGGTGCGCCGCCAGCGCGGGCACACCGTCGCCGGTGCGGCTCGACACCGGGTAGATCGGGGCGCCGGGGTAGCCGGCGGCGGCGAGCAGCGCAGCAAGCTCGGCCGTCACCGAGGCGGTGCGCACCGGCTCCACCCGGTCGATCTTGGTGACCACCCCGGTCACTTCGGCGATGCCGATCAGCTCGAGAATATCGAGATGTTCGAGCGTCTGCGGCCGCGGCCCGTCATCGGCGGCAACGATCAGCAGCACCCGGTCGATCGACAGCACTCCGGCCAGCATGTTGGGCAGAAAGCGCTCATGGCCGGGCACATCGACAAAACCCAGCTCGGTACCGTCGGCGAGCGTCGTGTACGCGAAACCGAGGTCGATCGTCAGCCCGCGCCGCTTCTCCTCCGGCAGCCGGTCGGCATCGACCCCGGTCAGCGCACGCACCAGCGCGGTCTTGCCATGATCGATATGGCCCGCGGTGGCGAGGATCATCGCGTCGCTGCCCCTCGACCCGTCAGCGCGGAGCGGAGAGCTGCGCCAGCAAGCCCGCTTCGTCTTCGAGGCAGCGCAGGTCGAGCAGCACGCGTCCGCCCTCGATGCGCCCCAGCACCGGCACCGGCAGGTCGCGCAGCAGCTGCGCCAGCGCCTCGGCCGCGCGGCCGCCGCGCCGTAGCGGGAGCAGCGCCAGCGCCGCGCTCGGCAGCAGCGACACCGGCAACGCGCCGCTGCCGATCTGGCTGCGCGTCTCGACGATGTCCACCCGGGCGATGCCGGCGAGCGCCGCCGCGACTGCCGGCTGCAGACGCTGCGCTGTCGCCCGAATGTCGCCTGCCGCGCGGGTGAGCAGGCGCAGCGCCGGCAGCCGCGCCGCCAGACGCGCCGGGTCGGCATAGAGGCGCAGCACCGCTTCGAGCGCCGCCAGCCGGATCTTGTCGAGGCGCAGCGCGCGCTTGAGCGGGTTCCTGGCCAGCGTGGCGATCAGGTCGGCGCGGCCGACGACGAGGCCGGCCTGCGGCCCGCCGAGCAGCTTGTCGCCGCTGAAGGTGACGAGGTCGGCGCCGGCGTTCAACGCCTCCGCCACGGTCGGCTCGTGCGGCAGGCCCCAGCCTTCCAGGTCGACCAGCGTGCCGCTGCCGAGGTCCTCGACCAGCGGCACCCCGTTCTCATGTGCGAGCGCGGCCAGCTGCGGCGTCGGGACCGCCGCGGTGAACCCTTCGATCGCATAGTTGCTGGTGTGCACCTTGAGCATGAGACCGGTCTGCGGTCCGATGGCGGCGGCGAAGTCGCGCAAATGCGTGCGGTTTGTGGTGCCGATTTCGCGCAGCGTGGTGCCGGCGCGCTCCATGATGTCGGGCAGGCGAAACGCGCCGCCGATCTCGATCAATTCGCCGCGCGAGACGATCGTCTCCTGGCCGGCGGCGAGCGCGTTGAGCGCCAGCACCAAGGCTCCGGCGTTGTTGTTGACCGCGAGCGCCGCCGCGCCTCCGGTGAGGCGGGTAAGCCAGCCGGCAATGTGATCGTCGCGCTCGCCGCGCCGGCCGCCGGCGGTGTCGTATTCGAGCGTCGTCGGCTCGCGCATCGCTTCGGCGGCCGCGGCGATGGCCTCTTCGGGGAGCGGCGCGCGGCCGAGATTGGTGTGCAGAACCGTGCCGGTCAGGTTGAAGACGCGGCGCTGCGAGGGGCGGGCCAGCCGCGCCAGGGCTGTCTCGGCGTCGGCGAGGACGGCATCGATTGCTGCCGCGGTGCCCGCATTGCGCCGCGCCGCAAGCGACTCCCGCACGGCCTCGGTGACCAGTGCGCGGCCGTGCGCCCCGATCAGCGCGTGGGCCGACTGCAATACCCGGTCGACCGAGGGCAGCGCGGCGCGACCGCGGCGCTCGGCCCCGCTCATCCGGCAGCCGCGTCCGCGAGGGCGGGCTCGCCCGACTGGCAACCCGGCACCACCCGCACCGCCGGCTGCTCGCCGGACATCGGCTCGACCACGCCGATCTCGGCGGCGGGATAGCCGATATCGCGCAATTCGGCGAGACAGGCGCCGGCGCGTGCCGCCGGGACGCCGGCCAGCAGCCCGCCCGCGGTCTGCGGGTCGATCAGCAGCGCCGCGAGCGGCGCCTGCTCCAGCCCGCTTGCCGATGCCAACGCGGCAAGATTGCCGGCGTGCAGCGAAGTGGCGACGCCGTCGGCGATCAGTTCGAGGGCGCCGTCGAGCGCCGGAATGCGCCCCGGATCGAGCCGCGCGTCGGCGGCCGAGGCCGCCAGCATTTCGAGCAGGTGGCCCAGCAGGCCAAAGCCGGTGACGTCGGTGCAGGCGGTGGCGCCGTGCGAGGCAAAGATCCAAGACGCCGCGGCGGCCGATTGCAGCATCGCTTCGATCGCGCCGGCGACGACGCGCGCCCGCGCCAAGCCGCGCATCTCGGCGGCCAGAATGATGCCGGTGCCGAGCGGTTTGGTCAGGATGAGGCGGTCGCCCGGGCGCAACCCGCGCTTGCGCAGCAGCCGTCCGGTGCGCGCCCGGCCGGTGACGGCGAAGCCGAGCGCCGGTTCGGCCGCCTCGGCGCTGTGCCCGCCGACCAGCTGCGCGCCGGCGTGGTCAAGCACCTCGGTGGCGCCCTTGAGCATGTGGAACAGGTCGTGCTCGGTGATCGCCGGCCGCACCGCCGGCGGCAGCGCCGCAATCGCCAGGGCAGTGTCGGGCACGCCGCCCATCGCATAGATGTCACCGAGCGCATGGGTCGCCGCGATGCGGCCGAAGAGGTATGGATCGCCGACCATCGCGCGAAAAAAATCGACGGTCTGCAGAAGCGGCGGCGCGCCGGTCAGCGTCACGATGGCGGCGTCGTCGCCGATCCCCGCCGCGGCGACGGCCGGGCCGAGCCGCGCCATCGCCCGCCCCAGCACATCGGCCGGCACCTTGGCGGCACAGCCGCCGCAGCGCATTGCCGCGTCGTCCGCCGTCATCGCAGGAAGCTCACTGTAGCGGCGCATCCAGCGCCGGTCGATCCACTGCTTGAGGCGCCAGACCCAGGCGGCTTCGAACGCGAACGCGCCGCGCGAGGCGACGGCGCGGCCGTCGCCAGTGCCGATCAGCGCCAACGCCCGGCGCTGCGGCACCGCCCGTTGCAACGCTTGTCCGGCCAGCGTGCGGCGCAAGTTTGCCGCCAGCGGCGGGCCGGCGCGAACGGCATAAACGCCGGCCTTGTCGCGTCGGTGGCCGACCATCGCGGCGGTGTCGCCGGCTGCGAACACGGCCGGGTCGCCCGGTGAGCGCAGGTATTCGTCGACCGCGATAAAGCCGGCCGGGTCAAGCGGCAGGCCGGTGTCGGCGAGCCATGGCATAGGCGCGGCGTCGGTCACCCACAGCGCCTCGTCAAAGGCGACCTCGGCGCCGTCGGCGAGGCGTAGTCGCCCCGGTTCGACCCGCACCGTCGAGTTGCCCTCGATCAGCCTCACTCCGCGCTCGGCAAAAATCCGGCGAAATTTGGCGCGCGCTCTTGGGTGATGCGCAGGAAGCAACGCATCGCGCGTCACCAAAGTCACGGTTGGCGGCTGCGGCAGCATCCGGGTCAAGCGGTGCTGCGCGGCGAGCGCCAATTCGACGCCGCCGGCGCCGCCGCCGACGACGGCGAGGCTGAACCGGTCGAGCCGCGCGGCGCGCGCAGTCAGGGCCTCCCAGCGCCGCGCAAAGCGATCGATCGGCTTGACCGCGAGCGTGTGCTCGGCGGCGCCCGGGACGTCGGAGTCGCGCGGCGTGATTCCGATGTCGAGCGAGACGAGGTCGTAGCGGAGCGGCGGGTGCCCAGCGCACAGCACTTCGCGCCGCCCGCGGTCGAGGCCGACCGCCTCGTCATGGATCAGCCGAGCACCGGCAAACCGCGCCAGCCGCACCAGGTCGATGTGGCATTCGTGCAACCGGTAATGTCCCGCGACATAGCCGGGCAGCATTCCCGAATAAGGCGTCTCCACATCGCGGGCGATCAGCGTGACGCGCACCCCTGGCACCGGCCGCATGCCAAAGCTTTTGAGGACGTGAACATGCGCATGGCCGCCGCCGACCAGGACAAGGTCGTGCGCGATCGGCGCGGCGGCGGCGGGTTGCATGGCCGGGCCACTATGCCCGACGCCGCCGCCTGCACCAATATCGCGGCTGCGCGCGCCGTGGCGCCAGCCGTCATTCGGCAGTGGGGCCGTCGCCTTGACAGGGTCAGGGGCCGCCGCCTAAATGCCGGCGGGCCGGACGATCCGCGGGTCCGGGCGCGTAGCTCAGCGGGAGAGCACACCCTTCACACGGGTGGGGTCACAGGTTCAATCCCTGTCGCGCCCACCACGCGGGCGACGGAGACGGACATGCCCGAAGGTACGACCCTCGCCGGTCAAGCGCTAGACGATCCTTTTGCTTGGGCGCTCGACCAGGCGGCGCTGCTGCGGCGCGGCGCGGCATTGGCGGTGTCAGGGCGTGGGGCGCTTGGCGACTTCCTCGAAGCATGGGCAGCCGAGCTGCTTGCCACCGTGCGCAGCCAAATCGTCAACCTGCTCGCGCACGCCGCGAAGGTGGCCACAACACGGAATCCCGGCGTCATTGGCCACTGGCGCAGCGAATGTGTCGAATTTCACGACAAGTTGGTCGACCTCTACCGGCCGTCGATGCGCGACAAAATAGACCTGGACATGCTGTGGCGCCGCGCCCAGCGCAAAGCGTTCGCCAGTTTCGAAGACCACGGTGAACCGAGACCGCGGCTGCCGGCACGCTGTCCCATAGCCCTCGACGATCTGCTCGAGGAAGCCCTCGACCTCGACCGCCTGGTGGATAGCTTCCGCAACTAGTGCCGCTCGGTCCGGGCGGCTCCCTCGATGCCGCCTTGCTTGAGGTCCTTGTCGCGCTCCTGATCGACCGGCTTGTCGCGCCAGTCGCGGCTGAGCGGCGGGCGGCCCTGTTTGTCTTCGGTCACGGCCGAGTGCGCCTTGGCAGCGTCGGCGTCGCTTTTGCCGCGCGGATCGGCACCGTCGCGCCCGCCATGTTCGCGCTCCGCCGCGTGGCGCAGCTGCGTCGCCGCCTGCTCGCCGCGGCGGGAATCGTTCGCCATTGCGCTCCTCCCTGGGCTCCTCGTGCCAACGGGCGGCCCAGCATCCGGTTCCGCCGCCGCGACCGCGTGACCGAGGCGGGACAAACCGCTAAGCTCTTGCGCAATTCAGGGAGGATGGCCATGCGCAGCGCCGTGATCGTCTCGACCGCCCGCACGCCGATCGGCCGCGCCTATCGCGGCGCCTTCAACGACACGCAGGCGCAGGCGCTGGCGGGCCATGCCATCGCCGAGGCGGTCAAGCGCGCAGCGGTCGATCCCGTCGAGATCGACGACGTCATTATCGGCGCCGCGGTCCAGCAGGGCGCGCAGGGCTACAACATCGCGCGCCAGAGCGCCTTGCGCGCCGGTCTGCCTGCGACCGTGCCGGCGATGTCGATCGATCGGCAGTGCTCATCGGGGATGATGGCCATTGCGACGGCGGCAAAGGAAATCATCGACGACGGCATGAGCGTCGCGGTCGGCGGAGGCGTCGAATCGATCTCGCTGGTGCAGAACGAGCATGCCAACAAGTTCCGCGCACAGGATCCGGCGCTGGTCGAGGCGATGCCGGCGCTTTACATGACGATGCTGGAGACCGCTGAAATCGTCTCCGAGCGCTATGGCATCAGCCGTGAGGCGCAGGACGAATTCGCGCTGCGTTCGCAGCAGCGCACCGCGGCGGCGCAGCAGGCCGGCCGCTTCGATGACGAAATCGTCGCGATGCCGTCGGTGATGCTGGTGACGAACCGCGAGAGCGGCGAGGTGTCGCCGAAGCCGGTGACCCTCGCCAAGGACGAAGGCAACCGGCCCGACACCAACCTCGACGGCCTTGCCGCGCTGAAGCCGGTCTTCAAGGACGGGCAGCGGATCAAGGAAGGCAGATTCATCACGGCCGGGAATGCCTCGCAGCTGTCGGATGGAGCCTCGGCGGCCGTGCTGATGGAAGAGGGCGAGGCGTCACGCCGCGGCCTTGCCGCGCTCGGCGTCTATCGCGGCATCGCGGTCGCCGGCTGCGGTCCCGACGAGATGGGGATCGGCCCGGTCTTCGCGGTGCCGAAGCTGCTCGACAGGCACGGGCTCAAGGTCGACGACATCGATTTGTGGGAGCTGAACGAGGCGTTCGCCTGCCAGGTGATTTACTGCCGCGACCGGCTGGGTATCCCGCAAGACCGGCTCAACGTCGATGGCGGTGCGATCTCGATCGGCCATCCGTACGGGATGTCGGGCGCGCGCATGGTCGGGCATGCGCTGATCGAGGGCAAGCGGCGCGGCGCCAGGTTTGTCGTCTGCACGATGTGCATCGGCGGCGGCATGGGCGCCGCAGGGCTGTTCGAGGTGGCCTGAAGGAGGGGTAGGATGTTGGCCCGCATCGCCTGCACCGGATTTGTGCTGCTCGTCGGGCTTGGCGGCTTTGCCGGTTGGGGTGCAGCGCCCGGCGGCCCGCTCAATCCGCTCGGTATCCTCGCGCTGGCGATTTCCGGCGTGATCTGGTTCGGCTGGGACATAATCCAGGCGAGCTACGCCTATCGCGAGGAGATTTGCCCGTCGAACCGCGGGCGGGCATTTCTGCAGACCGTCCGACTCGGCCCCGTTCTGGTCCATCGGCTGGTCGGTCGCGGCAGGTAACCTTCTCCGATCACGGCGCGCGGGGGTTGAATCGGCGAAACGATGCGGCAACCAGGTCCAGCGCCGCCGAGCTGACGAACGCGAGGGCGAAGGCACCGGTGATTGCCCCGCCCCAGGGCAGCGCGCGCATTTCCTTTAGCATCCCGCCCAGCTCGTGAGCCTCGTGCGGATTGCCTTGCACCGCCGAAAGGATCAAGTAGCCGCCGACCAACAGGATCGCCGCGCCGCGGCCGGCCGTGCCGTAGCGGCCGAGCGGGAGCATCAGCTTCTTGTCGATCGACGGCAATTCGAGCGGCCCTTCGATATCGCCGACCGCACCCCAGGCGATCAGGCCGATCCCGCACAGACAGACGACCGCCCCCGCAGCCCCGAGCAGCAGGGTGCCGAGACCGCCGCCGATCAGCCAGCCGATCCAGGCCTGCAGCTCGTCTTCTCCGGCGTGCGCGCCGAACGCGAGCGCCAGCACGCTGCCCATAAAACCGATGTAGATCGCCGCATCGCCGAGCATGCCGGCGACCAGCACGACATGGGTCCGACCCGGATGATCGCGACGATAGACCGCATGGATCGTGAGCCAGCCGGCAAAGCACGCGAGGCCGGCAGCCAGCAGGATCAGGGCGGCAGTACCGAGCCAGCCGTGCTGGAACAGCCTCAGCGAGCCGGTGACGCCGCCGGGCTCATGGCGTGGATCGACGGTCGCCAGCCCGGCGGAGCCGCCGACCATCAGGTAGATGGCGCCGCGTCCGGCGTAGCCGAGCCGCGCCATCCAGCCGGCGGTCATGCCCGGCGGCCAAAGGTTCCGCTTTCGCTTGGCGCTCGTCACCGGCGGTTTGTCGCGCGAAACCGGCACGCCGGCCCGGCGTCCGTGCGGCCGGGCGGATCGCTTGCGGGTGGAGGATTGCCGCATGACGCTGGTTGAACAAATCGCCGAGGCGATCGTCGCGAGGCGCTACGCCGATCTGCCGACGGAGGGCCAATCGGCTCCCTTTCCCCCCGGGAAGGGGTTTGAGGGTCGGCCTATCTTACGGTCTGAGGCGATGCGGGCGCCGACGCTCGCGATTCTTGACGCCTGCCGCTTTCCAGACCCGAACGACCGGATGGCTTTACAGCCGCTTTTCCAGGAACACGCTGACCCCGTCGTCGGGATAGCCGTCGAACGGGCCGCGGTCGTGAAAGCCGCAACCGCGGTAGAGGCGCAGTGCGGCGTGATTGAGGTTGCCGGTTTCGAGCTGGATGCGATGCATTTCCTGTTCGCGCGCGGCGGCCTCGGCGGCCTGCAGCAGCTTGAAGCCGACGCCCTGCCCGCGCGCTGCGTCAGTCACGAAGCAGCGCTTCAGCTCGCCCTTGTCGGGCCCGGTCCGCACCAGCGCCATGCAGCCGAGAGCTTCGCCGTCGCGCCGCGCGACAAAAAAGCGGACGTTGCCGGCGAGCAGCCCCGGCATGTCGAGCATGTGACGGTGCTCGGGCGGATAGAGAGAAGCGGCGAAGGCGTCCGACTGGCGCAGCAGTTCGGCCGCCTCGGGAGCGTCGGGTCGTTCCTCGGCGATAGAAACCGGTGCGTCGCTCACTCGGCCGCCTGCTGCAGGGGACGGGTCGCCGCTTCCATCTGGCGATCGTAGGCGGCGCGCCAGTCGAGCCCGGCTTCGGTCATGAAATCGCCGCTGCGCACGCGGTACATGATCTCCGGGTTGTCGACGCCCGGCGGTACGGTGCCCTTGGCGGCCAGCGCCCGCGCCACCGCGAGCAGCCGGCGGCGTGTACGCATGATCATCATGTCGCTCGGCCCCAGGTGCTCGAACAGGTGGTCGGTGATCGGCCCCATGCTTTCGGTGACCGCCTGGTCCTGCTGATGGATGCCGGCGATCCCGGTGTAGTTGCCGCCGCGCATCTGCGCCTCGCGATCGATCAGCCAGTCGTTCTCGGGCCGGCCCTTCAACCGCCAGCGGCCGTACCAATCGGTGCTGTTCGGGATGTAGTCGAAATTGCGGCCGAACCCCGGCATCAAATTGCCGTTGCGGTCGTCGGTGACAAAGGACGGCTCGTTCTTCCACCTGAGGCTGACGAACATCGTATGTTCGTCGTCCATCGGGACCCAGGCGCGGTTGTGCAGATGCGTCGCGAATTTGCCCTGCGGCGTCTGCGTCCAGAACGGCAGCATGAAATTGGCGAAGCGCCAGTAGGTCTCGCCCGGCGCCCCGTCGCGGTACGCGGCGTACATGGTACCGGCGTCGGTATCGGCAACATTGTAGTCCGGGGCGCGGTTGGTCAGCGTGTAGCGCAGCAGCGCTTCGTCGGGCAGCATGTCGGCGTTTATGCTGCCACCGTGCAGAAAGCCGAAATGGCAGGTGTCGATGTCGCCTTCGAGCGCCTGCAGCCAGTTGCATTCGCGCTGCACGAATTGGATCGTCACCTCGCTGTCGGGCAGCAGCGTCGCCTCGATCTGCGGCAGCGGCGGCGCGCTCTTGCGGTCGCCCATATAGACCCAGACGAGGCCGTTGCGCTCGACCGCCTTGTAGGCCTTGGCGTGCACAAGGTGCTTGAAGTCGCGTTCGGGGGGCACGCTCGGCATATCGACGCAGTTGCCGTCAACATCGAACTTCCAGCCGTGATAGACGCAGCGGATGCCGTTCTCCTCGTTGCGGCCGAGGAACAACGAGGCGCAACGGTGCGGGCATTTGTTGTCCATCACGCCGACGCGGCCGGCGCTGTCGCGGAACGCAATCAGCTTCTCGCCTAGCAATGCCAGGCGCATCGGCTCGCGATCGGCTTTCAGCTCGGACGACATCGCGGCCGGTAGCCAGTATTGCCGCATCAGATGGCCCATTGTCGTACCGGGGCCGACGCGGACCAGGTCGTCGCTGTCCTTTTGGCGCATGATTTTCTCCCTATTCGGTGCCGTCCACTGCGACAGCAGCCGTTTTGGCTGTCCTGAAGCGGATGCCCTTGAGCGCTGCGTACTCGGGATCGGCAAAAAAATTGCGGATCGCCTGTCGATCGGGAAAACGGAACAGCACCAGCCGGTGCGGCTGCCAGTCGCCCTCGATCACTTCGAATTCGCCGCCGCGAACGAGGTATTCGCCACCATGCTTGGCAATGAACGCGCCGACGCCCTCGCGGTATTTCTGAAACCCGTCGGGATCGTGAACCTCAAGATCGACGATCAGATAGGCGGTCATCGGGATCAAGACCAGAACGCGAAGCCGAGGCCGGTGCCGGTGCCGGCGAGGGTGCGGTAGCCGGGCTCGTAATGCGACCATTCGAGCGACAAATGCTCGACCGCGCCGGCGACGCAGATCCAGTTGCGGATTTCCGAGCTGCCGGAATTGAGCAGCTTACGCGACAGGTTGCGGATCGCCTCGGAATCGTTGCGGCGGAGCATGTCGAGAAAGCCGCGGTCGAGCTGCTCGTCGACGACAAAATGGCTGAGACCGCCGGAAGCGGCGATCCCGACCCGCTTGCTGCCCGGCAGGCTCTCGACCGCCGCTCGGATCACCTGCCCCAGCCTGTAGCAGCGCTGCGGCGTCGGCTGGTTCGGCGGGTAGTAGGTGTTGATGTTGACCGGCACGACCGGCACCACCTCCTGCATGATGCGGCGGTGGATGAAGCCGATCGCGTGCCCCTCGCCGGCGCCGTCGGGCACTCGGTCGGAGGCGGCGACGTCGAAGTCGCGCTCGATCAGCTCGCCGATCAGGTGCCGCGCCAGCGCGGCGTCGACCGGGTATTCGCGCGGCTCCAGTTCCTCGTGCCAGCGGGCATTGGCGCGCCAGCCCCAATCGGGGTCGGCGACCGCCGCCATCGGCATGTTGCGGATCGTCGCGCCGTAATAGACGAGGATGCCCG
>JAFAWI010000111.1 GCA_019241915.1 Alphaproteobacteria bacterium | reverse complement strand
GATGCTCGGATTCTTCTTGTTCGGTCACGATGTCGATGTCCCATCCGGTCAATTGCGATGCGAGCCGCACGTTCTGCCCGCGCCGGCCGATGGCGAGGCTCAGCTGGTCGTCGGGCACGACGACCTCGATGCGCTTTTGCTCCTCGTCCATCACCACCTTGGTAACCTCCGCCGGGGCCAATCCGTTGACGACGAAGGTTGCCGGATCCTGCGACCACGGGATGATGTCGATCTTCTCGCCCTGCAGCTCGCCGACCACCGCCTGCACGCGGCTGCCGCGCATGCCGACGCAGGCGCCGACCGGGTCGATGCCGCTGTCGCGCGAGATGACGGCAATCTTGGCCCGGCTGCCGGGATCGCGCGCCACGGCGCGGATTTCGATGATGCCGTCGTAGATCTCCGGCACCTCCTGCGCGAACAGCTTGGCCATGTATTGCGGATGCGTCCGCGACAGGAAGATCTGCGGGCCGCGCGGCTCCTCGCGCACGTCGTAAATGTAGGCGCGCACCCGCTCGCCCTGGCGGAAGCTTTCGCGCGGCAGCAATTCGTCGCGCCGCAGCATCGCCTCGGCGCGGCCGAGGTCGACGACGACGTTGCCGAATTCGACCCGCTTGACGAGACCGTTGACGATCTCGCCGACACGATCCTTGAACTCGTTGTATTGCCGCTGCCGTTCGGCGTCGCGCACCTTCTGGACGATGACCTGCTTGGCGGTCTGCGCCGCGATGCGGCCAAAATCGATCGGCGGCAGCGGGTCGGTGATGAAGTCGCCGACCTCGGCCTCGGCGTTCAGCCGCTTCGCCGCCGAGAGCGGGATGTGCGTCGCCTCGTTCTCGACCTCGTCGACCACCTCGCGAAAGCGCAGCAGCCGGATTTCGCCGGTACGCCGGTCGATCTCGGCGCGGATATCGTACTCCTGGCCGTATTTCGAGCGACCGGCCTTCTGGATCGCCTGCTCCATCGCCTCGAGGACCTCGTCCTTGTCGATCCCCTTGTCGCGGGCGACGGTATCGGCAACCTGCAGCAGTTCGGGCCGGGCGTAGGTGAGGGTGCTTTCCATCGGGTCTTCTCGGTTCAGTGAGGTCGGGCAGGGCGGTGTGCGGCGAGCAGGTCGTCGGTGATTACCAGTTTCGCCTTGGCGATGGCAGCCAGCGGGAGCTGCACCTCGCCGTTTTCGGCGACGATGCGAACCCGGTCTTCCGTACGGCCGAGGATGCGGCCGCGGAAGCGCTTGCGCCCTTCTAGCGGCGCACCGAGCTCGATCTTAGCCTCGAAACCGGCAAAGCGGTCGTAATCCTCCGGCCGGGTCAGAGGGCGGTCGAGCCCGGGCGAGCTGACTTCCAGCATATAGGCGTTGGGGATCGGGTCGGCGACATCGAGCAGTGCCGAGACCGAGCGGTTGATCTCGGTGCAGTCGTCGACTGTCATCGGCGTCTCGTCAATCCGCTCGGCCATGATCTGCAAGGTAGCCCGCCGCGCGCCGAGAAAGGCGACGCGCACCAGCCGGTAGCCCATCGCTTCGAGCGACGGCTCGATCAGCGGCGCTATCTCGCTTCCGTTGTTTAGCCCACCGCTCGGCAATTGGTCTCCTGTCCTCGCATAAATAAAAAGTGGGCCGCCGGCCCACTCCGCGAAGTCGATTTTTTATGGGACTTTATGCCGGCCATATATAGGCAAAACCCCGGCCGCCGCAAGGGTGGGCTGCGGAGCGCCCTAACGTTGGGCGCGTCCAGCGGCATAACATTCCGGTAGAATATCGACGGCCCGATCTTTCCTGATCGGCAAGTTTCAGCTACATTACGTTAACGCTTGGGGAACCATAGTTGCCGATGCAGTCAGCCTGCTTTCCGTTGTCGAACGCAACCAAAAGCCCTGCTCAGAGCCTGCGTCGCGCCATCGTGGCGGTGCTCAAATCGAGCACCGCCATGGCGACCGTGTGCGGGCTCGGGCTGGCATCGCCTGAGGCCCAAGCTCAGGCCGTCAGCGAACCCAATTTCAGCATCGGCGGTGCGGGTGGCGATTTCACCAGCAAGGGGGCCGGGTTCGGCATCGGCCGCATCGACCTGCCGGTGGGGCCGTTCGGCGTTCAGGCCGATCCTTTTGTTGGCGACGTCGGCGGGCGCGCTTTCTATGGCACCGCCGGCCAGTTCTTTGCGCGAGACCCCGATTTGGGTTCGCTCAGCGCTCTCGGCCAGTTCGAATGGTATCGCGGTGCAAGCGTCAGACGGTACGGCGCTCAGGGCGAGTACTACACGCCGCGAATCGATCTGGCGGTACGCGGCGGCTACCAGGACGGACATAAGGTCGGCCGCGGCGGGTTTGGCGAAGCGCATG
>JAFAWI010000070.1 GCA_019241915.1 Alphaproteobacteria bacterium | reverse complement strand
TCCAGCGCAGCGACAGCGGCCCCAACGGGTCGCGCAGCCAGCCCGGCACCTTCTTGACGATGCCGGGCATCGCCATCGGCGTCACCGAAGAGGCGTTGAACGCGCCGGCATTGCCGAACGAGGCGCCCTCGCCCGGCACCCCCGGCTCGACCAGAAAGACTGTGTGGCCGTCGCGCTGCAGATAGAGGGCGGCGCAGACGCCGACCATGCCGGCGCCGATCACCCCGACCCGCTTTGCCGCCGCGGCCGCCATGCCCCTCGCCTCCCCTGCCGGCCACAGCATGGCCGGGGCATCCGGCCGAGGCAATGCCGCTTAGCCGCGCTGGCGGCGGTGCGCGCCGGTCAGCTTCAGGGCGAGCGCGGCGGGGTGTCGAGCCCGCCTTGCCGGGCCGCGCTCTCGCGCGGGTCGGGCCAGTCGCCGCCGTGGCCTTGCCCGACAAAAGCGAGAAAACCCCCGTGCTCGACCGCGGCCGCGCACATCATGCCCAGCATGCTGACGGTGCGGCACGAGGTGCAGGTCGCCGCCTTGGCCCGCTCGGCATAGAGCTCGAAAATCTCGCTCGTCTTCATCGCCGGCGCACGATCCCGCGCAGGCGATGCGAATACAAAGCATTTGATAGTTAATCGAGACAATTTAACCAAATGGTTGACGGAACGCGCGCCGGCGCCCCGCGGGTATCAATCGCTCGGCCCAACCGCTACTGTGGCGTTCGCTATCAGTGGGGGCAGACGATCGGCCGGACGCTCGGCCACGAGGTCAAGCGCTCGGAACCGCAGAACGCCGCGCCGCACTGAACCGGGGACCCGCGCCGGGCGGTGACCGTTTCGCAGACGGGTGCCCGAACGCCGCTGAGCCAGACAAGGGATGTGAGCATGCCGGAAGCAAGCCGTTCGCCGCTGGCGATCTATCAACAGCATCTCGACAACGGCGAGCTCGCCTACCAGTGGGACAAGGCAGCCGGCCGCGCGGTGTTCTACCCGCGGGTCGTCAGCCCGCATTCCGGCAGCACCGACCTCGAATGGCGGGTGTCGAAGGGGCTCGGCACGGTCTACGCCACGACCGTCACCTACCCCTTCCAGGGCGACGGCCACAACATCGTGCTGGTCGATCTCGACGAGGGGTTTCGAATGATGGGCCGGGTCGAGGAAATCGACCCGCTCGCGGTCAGGATCGGCATGCGCGTCAAGTTCCGCATCCATCCGGCGAGCGGCGAGCAGCCCGCCTATCCGGTCTTCACCCGCGTGGAGGGCTGAGCGATGAGCGATCTGAAGCGCGGCGGCGCGGCGATCGTCGGGGCGGCGGAAAGCGATATCGGCCAGGTCGGGCCGGGGTTCAATGTCATCGACCTGATGGCGCAGGGGATCGCGCGTGCGCTCGACGATTGCGGCCTCTCCCTCAAGGATGTCGACGGCTTGATCAGCTCGTGCACGCAGAGCCGCACCTCGCCCTTGAACCTTGCCGAGTACCTCGGCACGTCGCCGCGCTATATCGACGGGACGATCATTGGCGGCTCGTCGTTCATGTTCCACATCCAGCACGCGATGGCGGCGCTGCAGCTGGGGCTGTGCGAGGTTTGCGCGATCGCCTACGGCTCGACCCAGCGCAGCATCGGCCGGCAGAACGCCAGCGTGCGCGAGGTCAACCCCTACGAGACGCCGTACCGGCCGTTCCTGCCGTCGACCGCCTATGCGCTTGCTGCCTCGCGCCATATGCACCAGTTCGGCACGACACGCGAGCAGATGGCCGAGGTCGCGGTCGCGGCGCGACAATGGGCGCTCAAAAACCCGGTCGCCTGGGAGAAGAAGCCGCTGACCGTCGAGGAGGTGCTGCGCGCGCGCATGGTGAGTTACCCGTTTACGGTGCGCGACATCTGCCTGGTGACCGACGGCGGCGGCGCCCTCGTGCTGGTCGCGCCGGAACGCGCGAAGTCGCTGAAGAAAAAGCCGGTCTACGTGCTGGGCCAGGGCCAGCACATCACCCACGCCAACATTTCGTCGATGCCCGACCTCACCGTCACCGGCGCGCTTGAGAGCGGCCGCCAGGCCTATGCGATGGCCGGGCTCCAGCCGTCCGAGATCGACGTGCTCGAGCTCTACGACGCGTTCACGATCAACACGATCCTCTTCCTGGAAGACCTCGGGTTCTGCAAGAAGGGCGAGGGCGGCGCGTTCGTGACCGGCGGCCGCATTGCCCCCGGCGGCAGCCTGCCGGTCAACACCAATGGCGGCGGCCTTTCCTATTGCCACCCCGGCATGTACGGCCTGTTCCTCTTGATCGAGGCGGTGCGCCAGCTGCGCGGCGAATGCGGCGACCGTCAGGTAGCCGGCGCCGAAACCGCGATCGCCCACGGCAACGGCGGCGTCCTGTCGTCGCAATCGACCGTCATTCTCGGCACCGAAGCAACGTTGTAAAAAACAACGCTTAACGCAAAGAGCGCGAAGAACACGCAAAGAACGCGAAGCCACCTGAATCACGGCAAAGCCGCATTTTTTATGT
>JAFAWI010000553.1 GCA_019241915.1 Alphaproteobacteria bacterium | reverse complement strand
ATGGTCATCGATTCCGGCCGTTTCCGCGAGACGATGGAGAAGTCGCTGGCGCAGAGCGATTGGGCCGGCTTTGCGCGCCGTCGCGAGACTGCGCGGGCGCGGCATCGGCTGCGCGGCATCGGCCTCGGCTATTACATTGAAGCCTCCGGCGGGCAGCCGACCGAACAGGCGGCGGTGAAAGTAACACCGGAAGGCCGGGTCGAACTGACGATGGGGACGTTCAGCCACGGCCAGGGCCACGAGACCGCATTCTCGCAGATCGTCGCGCAAAAGCTCGGTGTCCCGTTCGAGCTTATCGATTTCCGCCAGGGCGACACCGAGTTCGTCAAAAATGGCAACGGCACTGGCGGATCGCGCTCGTCACAGATGGGCGGGGTCGCCGCGGCGCGCGCCTGCGACCAGGTGATCGAGAAGGCAAAGCGGATCGCCGCGCATGCGCTTGAAGCGGCCGCCGCCGACATCGTCTTTCGCGGCGGCGCGGTCGAGGTCGCGGGCACCGACCTGCGTCTGACCCTGCGCGACCTGGCGCAGTTGGCTGAGGACCAGGCGAGACTGCCGGAGGACGAGACGCCGGGGCTTGACGAAACCTGTCTCTACAAGCGCCCGACCGAATGCAACTTCCCCAACGGCGCGCATGTCGCCGAGGTCGAGATCGACCCGGAGACCGGGCTGGTCGAGGTCGTGAAATACACCGCCGTCGACGATTGCGGCGTCCTGATCAATCCGTTGCTGGTCAAGGGGCAGGTGCACGGCGGGGTCGGCCAGGGGCTCGGCCAGGCGGTGCTGGAGCGCACCGCCTACGATCCCGGGAGCGGCCAGTTTCTCGCCGGCTCGTTCAACGATTATGCGATGCCGCGCGCCGGTGACTTTCCCCCGATCGAGGTCGGCTTCAACCCGGTGCGGAACCCGTCGAACGAGCTCGGGGTCAAAGGCATCGGCGAAGGCGGCGCCTGCGGCGCTCCGCCGGCGATCGTCAGCGCCGCCGCCGATGCGCTGGGCGTGCCGCATATCGACATGCCGCTGACCCCGGAGACAGTGTGGCGCGCGCTGCACACGAAGCGGACGCCGTAAATCCGCCTTTGTGCACAAGCGCGCCGTCGCCGGATCGTATCGCCGAAGAAGCGGTGAACCGGCACGCCTCCGAGCGATGGTCTGACGCATCGCCGGCCGTTACACTGACGCCAACATCCGCGCGGAGATCCCCATGCTGCTGCCGTTGAAGGGGCGCTCGATCGCCTACGACCTCATCGGTCCCGAGACTGCGCCGACGGTTTGCATTACGCATTCGCTCGCCTCCGACGGCGGCAGCTGGGCCGAGCAGGTACCGGCGCTGCTGCAGGCCGGGTTCCGGGTGCTGCGCCTCGACATGCGCGGGCACGGCGGCAGCGACCCGGTGGCCGGCGACTACACGATGACCGACCTTGCCGGCGACGTCGCCGCGGTGCTCGACGGGCTGTCGATCGCGCGGGTTCATTACATCGGCTTGTCGATCGGCGGGATGCTCGGCCAGGCCTTTGCGCTCCGCCATCAGGACAAGCTCATCTCGGTCATGTGGTGCGACACGTTGCCCGCGAGCCCGCTCGGCGCGAAAGCGGCGTGGGATGAGCGGATGGGCATCGTGCGCAACGCCAGCTCGCTCGAACCGATCGCCGACGCCACGATGGACCGCTGGTTCACCCCCGCGTTCAAGGGCAAGAACCCGACGCGCTGGAAGCAGATCCGCGACACCGTCGCGGCGACCACACCGGCCGGTTATCTCGGCTGCTCGGCGGCGATCATGGATTTCGACTTTGTGCCGCGGCTCGGCACCGTGAGCGTGCCGACGCTGGTGGTCTGCGGCTCGGACGACCCCGGCACCCCGGCGCCCGAAAACCGCAAACTCGCCGGGCTCGTCCCCGGCGGGCGCTACGAGGAAATCGCCGGGATGCGACATTTCCCCAATGTCGAGGCCCCCGACGCGTTCAACCGCATCATGCTCGGCTGGCTCGAAGCGCAAAAGGCGCGGAGTTAACGGCCCTGTCGCGCCCGTAGGCGCAAGCGCAAGGCGTTCAGCTTGATGAAGCCTTCGGCGTCGCGCTGGTCGTAGACCGCATCTTCCTCGAAGGTGACGTGCGCCTGGCTGTAGAGGCTGTTGGGCGACTGGCGGCCGACGACCGTGACGCTGCCTTTGTACAACTTGAGGCGGACACGGCCCTCGACCCGCTCCTGGCTCTTGTCACTCAGCGCCTGGAGCATCTCGCGCAACAGTTCGTCTTAAGGTGCGCCGCGCCACGGTCGAAGGCGGGGACAGGCAGCTGAGGCGCAGAAACAGGGGCGGCCGCTGTGCCGCCGCCATCGCTGGGAACGGCGCTCAAGCTTGCGAACGACGTCGACTCAGGAGCTTGAGGGCGTATATGGTCCCGCATATCCAGATGCATATGGAGTAGGATATGTACATCAGCCCTCATGCCGTCAAATCTCCGAAAGAGCACTGGCTTCTGATCGATGTAGTGGTCGAGCGGCCGGGGTGGTCGCTGGCAGTTGGCGAGTGGGATGGCGATCGCTGCCTCGCCGCTAGGTGGAACGGCGATGACGACCGGCCGAAAGGCAATCCGGTGTCGCACGGCATGCCAACCTGGTTTGTCCTGCCGCCCGAATTTGTCGAACCCGTGCTGGCCGGGTTGGAAGGCCGGAACCTGATCTCGCGCGAACGCGGCCAGCTAACGCGATCCTATCTGGGCGTTGGCAAGTCCGAGCCGCTAGACCTGCCGTCTCATGATCTGGGGCCGTGGCCCGAGACCGCGAGCCTCCGGCGCGAGGAAATTTACGGTGACGACGGCCGGTGACCTTCGTCGACACTAACGTCCTCGTCTATGCCACGGCGATCGGGGCACCGCTTCAGGCGCGGGCGCGCGCCGCACTGGGCGAGCTTGTCAGCCGACAGCAACGCTCCATCAGCCGTCAGGTGCTGCGCGAATACATTGCGGTAATGACGCGGCCGCAAACCTGGGCGAAGGCGCTGAGTCTGGCTGAGGCAGTTGCCGATGCCGAGGCGTTCCTGCGGGGCTTCGCCCTGCTCGAAGACGGGCCTTCGGTCTGGGCCGAGCTGAGAGCGCTCAGCGTTGGGTATTCTTTCGCCGGACGACAAGTTCATGACGCCAACATCGTGGCGACGATGCTGGCTCATCGCGAACGCCGGCTGCTGACGTTCAACGAAGCCGACTTCCGCCGTTTTGGCGCGGTGATCGATATTGTCGTCCCGTAGCCGCTGGCGCCTTACCGCCGGCCCTGCCTGGCTGCCAGGCGCAGCCGCAGCGCATTGAGCTTGATGAAGCCTTCGGCGTCGCGCTGGTCGTAGACAGCATCTTCCTCGAAGGTGACGTGGGCCTGGCTGTAGAGGCTGTTGGGCGACTGGCGGCCGGCGACCGTGACGCTGCCTTTGTACAACTTGAGGCGGACACGGCCCTCGACCCGCTCCTGGCTCTTGTCGATCAGCGCCTGGAGCATCTCGCGCTCGGGGGAAAACCAGAAGCCGTTGTAGATCAGTT
>JAFAWI010000519.1 GCA_019241915.1 Alphaproteobacteria bacterium | reverse complement strand
TTCGTTCCCATCGAGTAACGGAGCGCCAACATGAAGCTGCTTTATTTTGACGACTACAAGCTCGGCGTGCTGAAAGGCGACGGCGTCGTCGACGTGTCGTCGGTCGTGCGCGACATCCCGCACATCGGCCCGGGCGACTTGATCAATCGTCTGATCGCGCGCTTCGATCAATATCGCGGCCGGCTGGAGGACGCCGCGGTCAGCGAGCAGGGCCAGCCGCTATCGGCGGTGCGGCTGCGCGCACCGTTGCCGAAACCTGACAACATCGACTGCATGGCGGTCAACTATATGGAAGACGGGACCCGGAGCGCGCCAGCGCCGATCAACGCTTTCCAAAAAACTGCGAATGCTGTGATCGGCCCGGGCGAGACAATGGTATTGCCCGACGAGCCGGCGACGATCTTCGAGGGCGAGGCCGAATTGGCGCTAGTGATCGGCAAGCGCGCGAGCCACGTCAAGGCCGCGGACGCGATGGATTACGTGTTCGGCTACACCTGCTTTATCGACGGCTCGGCCCGCGGGCTGCCGGCCCCCGGATTTTTCGCGATGAAGTCGCGCGATACCTTTGCCCCGATCGGGCCGTGGATTGTGACAAAGGACGAAATCCCGGACCCGCAAAAGCTGCAGATCCGGCTCTACAACAACGGCACTTTGATGCAGAACTTTAACACGAGCGACATGGCTCACAAGATCCCGCGCTGCATCGAGTGGCTGTCTTCGGTACATGCGCTGGAGCCGGGCGACATCATCGCTACCGGCACCAACCACCGCGGGCTCAACCCGTTCATGGACGGCGACAAGATCGAGCTCGACATCGAGGGCGTGGGCCGACTCGCCTTTACCGTCAAAGACGAGTTGAACCGCAAATGGGAGCGTATCACCCGGTTGCAGATGCACGAGCGAGCGGCGCAGAAGACCCCCGGCGCCTATCCCGACATCTCGCCGCAGGTCGAGGGCAAATACGCCAAAGGGAGGTGAAATCCACCCGGAGGCACGGAGACACAGAGAACGACGATCTCGGCGTCTCTGTGGTGAGAACTTCCCTCCTTCAGGAGCTTGGAAAATGGCCGCGTCGGGGTTTGCCTACACGAACCGCTTCAACAAGGACCTTCCGGCGCCGGCGCCGCCCTGGACCGGCTTTCCGAAATACAATTTTATCGGTGGGCACAACGACCCGGCGCGGATCCCCGCGGCGGCGTTGGCCGACGCTGCGACCACGGTCCTGCGGCGCCGCGGGGCCGACTTGGCCCTCTACAATTTTGACGGGCCGCAGGGTTATCGTGGGTTGCGCGATTTCGTCGTCGACAAGGTCTCGCGCCGCCCGGCCATTAAATGCTCGGCGGACGATGTCCTGATCACCTCCGGTTCCGGGCAGGGCATCGATCTCGTCAATCAACTGCTGCTCGAGCGCGGCGACACCGTCATTCTCGAAGAATTCACCTATGGCGGCGCGTTGACCAAACTCAAACGGCTCGGCGTCAACATCATCGGGGCGCCGCTCGATGAGGACGGGCTGCGGATCGATGCGCTCGCCCGTATCATTGAGGATCTCGGGCGACGGAACATCGTTCCGAAATACGTCTATACGATCCCGACGATCCAGAACCCGACCGGCTCGATCCTGCCGCGCGAGCGCCGCGAGGAATTGCTCGGTCTCTGTCGCAAACACGGTGTCCCGGTTTTCGAGGACGAATGCTATGCCGACCTGACCTGGGCCGGTACGGGTCCGCCCTCATTGTATGCGATGGACCCGCAACAGGTGATCCACATCGGCTCCTTCTCGAAGACGCTGGCGCCGTCTTTGCGCCTCGGCTACGTCGTCGCGGTCCCGGAGGTGATGGGCCAAATCGTCGCGTGCAAACGCGAGGCCGACAGCGGCACCGGCGCGCTCGATCAGATGGTCGTCGCCGAATATTTCTCGCAGAATTTCGGCGGGCACGTCGATGGCCTGACCCAAACCCTGCACGAGAAGCTCGACACGATGGTCGAGGCCGTCGAGCGCGAGTTCGGCACCGCGGTCGAGAAGATGTGGAAGCCGAAGGGCGGCATCTTTCTGTGGCTCAAGCTCCCCGACCGGGTCGATGTGACCACGTTGGTCGGGCCTGCCGCCAAGGCCGGGATTGCCTTCAACCCGGGACCCGAATGGTCGTGCAACCCCGCCGAAAGCAAGTCCCATCTGCGCCTTTGTTTCGCGCTCCCGTCAAAGGATGTCATCCACGACGGTGTCGCGGCCTTCGCCCGGGTCTGTTTCGAGGAAACCGGCATCCCCGAGCGCAGCGCCAACATCCGCCGCGCCGGCTCTTGAGGGCAGTTCGAAAGTGACCGAAAATACCGAGGAAAGGCCGCGGAGGCAGTACATCAAACGGCAAACAGCGCAGGCGCGGGCCTATTCGCAGGCGGTGATCACCGAGGGCGGGCGGATCGTCTGGCTCGCCGGGCAGGTTGGAGCGGCGGACGACTTCGGAAACTCGCTTGCCGGCTATTTCGACGGCCAGGTCCGAGAGGTATTTGCCCGCTTGAGCCAGACGCTCCGGGACGCCGGCGGCAGCCTCGCCGATATGGTGACAATGACGGTGTTCATTACC
>JAFAWI010000645.1 GCA_019241915.1 Alphaproteobacteria bacterium | reverse complement strand
GCGACCGCCGCTGCCCCCGCCGCAGCGGGGCATGGTCCGTTTCTACTGGCATTACGTGCGCGAAGCGAAGTGGCTGTTCGCCGCCCTGTTCGTCGCCGGCGGCGTCGTCGCCCTGGTCGACGCCGCGGTGCCTGTCTGCATCGGGCGCGCGGTCACGCTCGCGGCCACCGGCGTGCCCGGCCGGATGCTGGTCGAGAACTGGCTGCCGCTCCTCGGCATGGCGCTCCTGCTCGTGGTCGGCCGGCCGATCGCGATGCTGGTCGACAACGCGTTGATGAACCAGACCCTGAACCCGGGCCTCTCCAACCTCGTCCGCTGGCAAAGCCACTGGCACGTGGTCCGGCAAAGCTGGACCTTCTTCCAGAACGACTTTGCCGGCCGCATCGCCAACCGGGTGATGCAGACGGGCCCCGCGCTGCGCGAAAGCGTCGTCTCCAGCATCACCGCCGTCTGGTACATTCTCGTCTACGGCACCAGCGCGGCGCTGCTGCTCGGGCGCGCCGATTGGCGGCTGGCGCTGCCGGTTTTGTGCTGGTTCACGACCTACGCAGTCGTGCTGCGGTTCTTTCTCCCGCGCATGCGCGAGCGCTCGCGCCGGATGTCGGAGATGCGCTCCGAGGTCACCGGCCGCGTTGTCGACAGCTACACCAACATCCTGACCGTCAAGCTCTTCGCCCGGGCGCGTGACGAGGACGCCTTTGTCCGCGAGGCGGTGGACGAACATACCGACGCCTATCGCCGCCAGCTGCGCATGACCTCGGCGTGGGGCATCTCGCTGACCTTGATGAACGCATCGCTTCTGACCGGCACCGGCGGCCTGGCGATCTGGCTGTGGACGCGTGGCCACGTGCCGATCGGGACGGTGGCGATGGCAATCCCGATGGCCTGGCAGATCGGCAACATCGCCGGCTGGGTGGCGCAGCAGATCGCCAACATCTTCGACAATATCGGCCAGGTGCAGGACGGCATGCGTTCGATCGCGGTGACGCGGCAGATGCCCGACGAGCCGGGCGCCGTCGAGCTGCCCCGCGCGATCGGTGCGGTGCGCTTCGAGAACGTCCATTTCGACTACGGCAGGGCGAAGCGGCTTGGCGGCGTGCTACGCGGGCTCGACCTCGACGTCGCGCCCGGCGAGCGGATCGGCCTTGTCGGCCGCTCGGGCGCCGGCAAATCGACGCTGGTCCACCTGCTGCTCGGCTTTTACCGCCCGGAGCAGGGCCGCGTGCTGGTCGACGGCCGCGACATCGCCGGGCTGACCCAGGAAAGCCTGCGCGCGCAGATCGGCATGGTGACGCAGGACACCTCGCTGCTGCACCGCTCGATCCGCGACAACATCCGCTACGGCCGCCCCGATGCGAGCGAAGCGGAGATCCTAGACGCGGCGCGGCGTTCGCATGCCACCGAATTCATCGACGGGCTCGAAGACTGGCACGGCCGTAAAGGTTTCGACGCCCATGTCGGCGAGCGCGGCGTCAAGCTGTCGGGCGGCCAGCGCCAGCGCATCGCGCTCGCCCGCGTCATCCTCAAGGACGCGCCGATCCTGGTGCTCGACGAGGCGACCTCGGCGCTCGATTCCGAGGTCGAGGCGGCGATCCAGGAACAGCTCGACGCGCTGATGGAAGGGCGTACGGTGATCGCCATTGCCCACCGGCTGTCGACGATCTGCCGGATGGACCGGCTGGTCGTGCTCGACCGCGGCCGCATCGTCGAGGAAGGCACGCATGAGGCGCTGCTGGCGCGCGGCGGCGCCTACGCCGCGCTGTGGCGCCGGCAATCGGGCGGCTTCCGGGTTGACCTGCCGGGGCGCGAGCGCGAGCCGGTCGGCGCCTAACGTTGCGAAAAATTAACCATCGGCGGTGTTAACTTGGGATCGGGGTTTGTCGAGGCTCGATAACCGTGGAACGCGAACCGCTGATTTTTGTAGGGACCTGCGATCTCGCCGGACTCGTGCGGGGCAAGGGCTTTCCGTTGACCGCTCAGGCGATGCGGCTGCGCCAGGGCGTCGGGCTCGCGCCCAGCAACATCATGATGTCGGCGTTCGGGCCGATCTACGACACGCCGTTCGGCACCGCCGGCGACCTGATGCTGGTGCCCGACGCCAAGACCTATGTCGAGGTCGAGTACGCGCTGGGCGAGGCGGAGCGGTTTTATCTCGGCGACATCCTGATGCTGTCGGGCCAGCATTGGCAGTGTTGTCCGCGTCACTTCCTGCGCCGCGCCCTCGACGCGTTGCACAACGAGGCCGAGCTGTCGCTGGTCGCGGCGTTTGAGCAGGAATTTGTCTATACCGGCGTCGAACACCGGCCCGGCGCGACCTACTCGCTCGATGCGTGGCGCCGCCAGGGCAGCTTTGCCGAGCATCTGATGGCGGCGATCCGCAGCGCCGGCCTGGAGCCCGACAGCTTTCTCGCCGAGTACGGCCCGCGCCAATACGAGATGACGATCAGCCCGGCGCGCGGCATCCGCGCCGCCGACGAAGCCGTGATCGCGCGCGAGATGGCGCGCGGGGTGGCACAGCGGCTCGGCCACCGCGCGATCCTCGCACCGGTGCTCGAACCGGACGGCATCGGCAACGGCACCCACATCCATTTCAGCTTGCGCGACACCGCCGACCAGCCGGTGATGTTCGATCCGGCCCGGCCGTGGCGGATGAGCCCGGTTGGCGAGCACTTCGTCGCCGGCATCCTCGACCATCTGCCGCTGCTGACCGCCATCACCGCGCCGTCGGCGGCGTCCTACTACCGGTTGCAGCCCAATCGCTGGGCGCCGACCTGGGCCAATGTCGGACTGCAGGATCGCGGCGCGAGCATTCGCGTCTGCCCGATCTTCGACCGGCCGGCCAACCACAATTTCAATGTCGAGTACCGTGTAGCCGACGCCACGGCCAGCCCCTATCTGGCGCTCGGCGCGCTCGCCTGGGCCGGGCTCGACGGGATCAAGCGCCGCCTGACGCTGCCCGAATTGACCGAGGCCAATTTCTGGGAAATGACCGACGAGGAGCGCCGCGACGCCGGCGCCCGGCCGCTGCCGCGCTCGCTGCTCGAATCGCTCAACCTGCTGGCGGCGAGCGATGCCGCGCGCGACTGGTTCGGCGACGAGTTCTTCGAAGCCTATCTCCGCTTTAAGCGCTCCGAGCTCAAGGTGCTCGACGGTTTGTCGCCGCCCGAGATTTGCGAGCGCTACGCCGAAGTGTATTGAGGCGCAGATGGCCGAGCTGCTGGCGGGAGACGAACCGCCGCCCGTGCGTGTGCTGCGGCCCGCCGGCGCCTCTGCGTTCCTGTTCACCGCCGACCATGCCGGGCGGCGCATCCCGCGTGCCCTGGGCACACTCGGACTGGACCAGGCCGACCTCGGCCGCCATATCGCCTGGGATATCGGCATCGCCGGCGTCGCCGAGCTGCTGGCCGAGCAGCTCGACGCGACCGCGGTGTTGCAGCGCTATTCGCGCCTTGTCATCGATTGCAACCGGGCACCCGATCACGCGACCTCGATCCCGACCGTCAGCGAGGCGACGCCGGTGCCGGGCAACGCGCGGCTGAGCGATCTCGACCGGCTGCTCCGGCGCCGCGCGGTCTTCGACCCCTACCACGCGGCGATCGCCGCCTTGCTCGACCGCCGCGCCGCCGCCGGCCGGCGCACCGTGCTCGTCGCTCTGCACAGCTTCACCCCGGTGTTCAAGAACGTGGCGCGCATGGTGCAGGTCGGGGTGCTCTACCACCGCGATGCGCGGCTCGCCGCCGCCATGCTCGGCCTGCTGCGCGCCGAGGGCGACCTGGTCGTCGGGGATAATGAGCCTTACGCAATTACGGATACCAGCGATTACACGATCCCGTTGCACGGCGAAGAGCGCGGCCTGCCGCATGTCGAGATCGAGATCCGGCAGGATTTGCTGGGCGATGTTGCGGCGCAGGCAAGCTGGGCCGAACGGTTGGCCCGGCTGCTGTCGGCGGCAGACGAAACGCTGCGGCGGAAATAACGCCGCCCGTTTACGCTTCTTAAAGACCCTGCCGCAATAATCGCCCTGTCAGCCTACTGAGGAGTTTCCAATGTTGTCCACGTTCAGCAAGCTCCTGAGGAACGAAAACGGCGCCACCGCGATCGAGTATGGTCTGATCGCGGCCCTGATCGCCGTTGCTGCGGTGACCGTGATGGGCACCGTCGGCACGAACCTCAGCACGACGTTCAATACCGTCGCCAACAAGCTCTAAGCTTCAGGCGCGTCACTGCGGACGCCCGGGCCACGGCAGTGGCCCGGGCGTTTCGCGTTCTGCGTCGCGTCCGAAACCGGCAGCCTAGTCGCGCGCGGCCACCAGCCGGATCGCGACATTCCGCGGCAGCAGCACCCAATAACGCCCATCGGCATAGAAATCGCTGCCGCGCGCCGCGGCCTGCTTGCCGCTGCCCCAGTAGAAATCGCCGCGCAATGGGCCGGTGATGCCGTCGCCGGTGTCCTGCGCCACGACGAGGCGCTGCACCGCAACCGGCCGGTACCTGTCGTGGGCGTCGAGCCAGAGCGGCGCCCCCAGCGGGATGTAGCGATGGTCGACCGCGAGACTGCGCTCGGCGGTCAGCACCGCGCCTTGATAGCCGACCGGACCGTCGCCGTGGCGCTCCTCGAAGAACACGTAGAGCGGGTCCTTGCGCCGCAATTCCTTGGCCTCGCGCGAATGGGCGCGCATCCAGGCCCGCACCGCCTTCTCCGAAAACTGCGCCTTCGGGATCGCGCCCTGGTCGCGCAGCAGGGCAGAGATATCGACAAACGGCCGGCTGTTGTTGCCGGCGTAGGTGAGCCGCATGATGCTGCCGTCGGTCAGGCGGACGCGGCCGGATCCCTGCATCTGCAGCACGAACAGGTCGTCCGGGTCTTCCAGCCACACCGCCTCCAGGCCTTTGCCGGCGAGCGCCCCATCCTCGATCGCGCCGCGGTCGAGATAGGGTTGGCCATCGACCAGATCCGGCGGACGGCGATAGACCGGCGTTTGATACCGGGCCTCGCGCGTTTTCGACCCGTTGAGTTCGGCTTCCCAGTAGCCGGTGAACAGCGCCGCGCCGCAGCCCGGGTCGCCGATCAGCGCCGGCACAAAATTGGCCTCGAAAAACCGGCGCGCCGTCCGCTCGTCGCCGCGCGGCAGCGCCGCCGCCTCGCGGCATAAAGGGCGCCAGTCGCGCAGCGCGCCAAAATCGGGGTTGGGCGCGGCCGGGTCGAGCGGCCCGGCGTCGGATCGCCGCTGCGCTGCCCGCTCGCACGATTTGACAAAGGCCGGCACGGCGTCGGCGACGCGGTCGCTGTTCCAACCGGGAAGCTGCGCAAAGCTCGCCGGCGCAAGCCCGACCGCGCGGCCGCCCGAGGCGCCCGGTTCGCCGGCAAAGCGGCCGACCGCGCAGCTGGTCAGCACGATCGCGCCCAACAGCGCCGAGGCACGAAAGACAATCGCCATGCCCGAAATACCCGAGGGGAAAACTCGCACAGCGATAGCGGCTAATCGACAAGCTTTGCTTAAGAACCGGGTAGGCGCTTCATCGGCAAGCCGCTTCGGCTTGCCTGCGGCGCACGCGACGGCGCAGTCTCAACCGAGAGCCGATGGAGGAACCTCGAACATGGCCGCAGCGCGGGAAAACGCCGGCAGCCTGCCGCTCGCCGGGATCACCGTCATCGATTTCGGCCAGATCTTTCAGGGCCCCTATGCGACCTTGCTGCTCGCCAAGGGCGGCGCCGACGTCATCAAGGTCGAGCCGCCGCACGGCGAGCCGCTGCGCCGCCGCGCTGCGCCCGGCAAAAGCGCGACGCTGCCGTTTGCGATGCTCAACCAGAACAAGCGCGGCATCACGCTCAACCTCAAGCACCCGAAGGGCCGCGAGTTGCTGTTCGCGATGGTGCGGCAGGCCGATGTGCTGCTGGAGAATTTTTCGCCCGGCACGATGGATGGGCTCGGGGTCGGCTACGCGGTGCTCAAGGAGCACAACCCGCGCCTCGTCTACGCCACCGGGACCGGATTCGGGATCAGCGGCCCCGACCGCGACAACCTGGCGATGGACCTGACGATTCAGGCCGCCTCCGGGATCATGAGCGTCACCGGGGCGCCCGATGGGCCGCCGATGAAGGCCGGTCCGACGCTGGTCGATTTTATGGGCGGCATCCACCTCTACGGCGGCATCATGACCGCGCTGTTCGAGCGCGAGAAAAGCGGCGTCGGCCGGCTGGTCGAGGTGGCGATGCAGGAGACGGTCTATGCGAGCCTCGCCGCCAGTTTTGAGTACTACCACCGCACCGGCCAGCGGCCGCCGCGCACCGGCAACCGCCAGGCCGGGCTGTCGTCAACCCCCTACAACGTCTATCCGTGCAGCGACGGCCATGTCGCGATCCACGTCGTCACCGAAGGCCACTGGCAGAACCTGATCAAGGCGATGGGGCGCGAGGAGCTCGGCGACGACCCGCGCTTCAAGACCAATGCCGACCGCGTCGCGCATATGGACGAGACCGATGCCGTGGTCGGCGAATGGACCCGCACACTCGGCAGGATGGCGGTGTTCGCCAGGCTCAAGGCCGGGCGCGTGCCGTGCGCCCCGGTCCGCACCGCCCCCGAGGTGATGCACGACCCGCACATGCACGAGCGCGGCATGCTGCGCCGGGTCGAGCACCCCGAGCTCGGCGACATCGTCGTTCCGACCAACCCGCTGCGCCTGCACGGCCTGCCGCCGGCGCCGCTGCTCCCGAGCCCGCGGGTCGGCGAGCACAACGCCGAAATCTACGGCGGCTGGCTCGGCCTCCGCGCCGCCGACATCGCCGCGCTCAAAGCCGACGGCGCGATTTGATGCCGCCGGTCGGATGTGGCGAATTGGACGCTCCGCGCCTACCTTTACCGTGATGAACCGCGCCAATGTCATGGCGCTGCTGCGTGCGCGCCGGACCGAACTCGAGGCCCTTGGCGTTGAGCGGCTTTCGATCTTCGGCTCGGTGGCACGCGGCGGCTCGGTGGCACGCGGCGATGCGCGGACCGATTCGGATGTCGATCTGGTGGCGTCGAGACGGCGGTGATTTGGCGGATCGTCGAGCACGAATTGCCCAGCCTCAAGGCTGCTGTCGAACGCGCCTTGGCCGAGCTGCAGTAGGTCGGTGATGCCGCACCGCTCGGGAAGCGCCGATCTGCCGCTGCACGGCGGGCGCGTGCCGGCTTGGCTGGCGGCGCGCATGGCGCGCCTCGGCGCGGTGATCGTCGAGGCGATCGCCCACCATTACGGCCGCGACGAATTGCTGCGCCGCCTGGCGCACCCGTTCTGGTTCCAGTCGTTTGGCGCGGTGATGGGGATGGACTGGCATTCGTCGGGCATCACTACCAGCGTCATCGGCGCCCTGAAACGCGGGTTGGCGCCGATGGCCGGCGATCTCGGGCTGCACGTCTGCGGCGGGCGCGGCGCGCAGTCGCGGCGGACGCCGCACGAGCTGGTGGCGATCGGCGACGCGGTCGGTTTCGACGGCGATGCGCTGGCCCGCGCCAGCCGGCTCGTCGCCAAGGTCGACAGCGCCGCGGTGCAGGACGGTTTCGACCTCTATCTGCACGGCTTTGTCGTCACCGACGACGGCCATTGGGTCGTCGTCCAGCAGGGCATGAACGCCGAGCGGCGCCAGGCGCGGCGCTATCACTGGCTGTCGGAAGGGCTGACCAGCTTTGTCGAGACGCCGCACGCGGCGATCGATGGCGAGCGGCAGGGCACGATCGTCAACCTCACCGACCGTCGCGCCGCTGCGTCGCGCCGCAGCCAGATCGCGCTGCTCGGCGCGCTCGGCCCCGAGCGCCTGGCGCGCGAAGCCGGCCGGCTTGCGGCGCGCCCCGCGCCGCCGCCGGCCGAGCCGCTGCTGCCGCACCTGGCGATGCCGGCTCACCACGATGTGCGCGATGAGGACGTCATCGCCCGCCGGCTGCACGCGACGCTGCGAGCCGCGGCCGAACGCGGGCCGCAGGATTTCGCCGAGCTGTTGCTGACGCCGGGGGTCGGCGCACGCACCGTGCAGTCGCTGGCGATGGTCGCCGAGGTGGTGCACGGCGCGCCGTACCGCTTCAGCGACCCGGCGCGGTTCTCGTTGGCGCATGGCGGCAAGGACCGCCACCCCTACCCGGTGCCGGTCAAGGTCTACGACGAGACGATCCGGGTGCTGAAATCGGCGGTGGCGAAGGCGCGGCTCGGCCGCGACGAGGAGCTGGCGGCGATCCGCCGGCTCGACGACCAGGCGCGGCGGCTGGAGTGCGATGCGACGGGTCCCTCGGTCTCCGCCGTCATCGCCGCCGAGCGCGACCGCTCGCACGCCTATGGCGGACGGAGCGTCTTCGGCTGGGAGCCGCCACGGGCAAAAACCGCGCGTCGGGGTCGGGCTTGACCACTTGCCGGCCGATGAACTGGCGCAAGCTGGGGCAGAAGCCCTATCCGCGATGCGCCGGTTCCGGTTCGGCGTACCCGGTGACGCTGCGGCGTTCGCCGGTTGCGGGCGCCGCCGCCGGAGCGGCCGGGATGCGCCGCAACCCGACCGGCGCGGCGAAGCCTTTGACCCGGGCGGTTTC
>JAFAWI010000360.1 GCA_019241915.1 Alphaproteobacteria bacterium | reverse complement strand
GCGCGGGAGAAAGAACCGCAGCACGACTGCGTAGGTCGTGAACCAGCACAAAACCGGCAGCGCCAGCCGCCAATCGGCGCGCCCGAGCAGCAGCGCCGCGCTGGTGCCGTAGACGAGAATGTACCAGACGGCGGTGACGCTGGAGACGACGCTTTCGCGCAGCGCCGGGCCCGTCTGCATCACCCGGTTGGCGATACGGCCGGCAAAGTCGTTCTGGAAATAGACCCAGCCCTGGCGCACGACATGCCAATGGCTCTGCCACCTCGTCAGGTTGGTGAGGCCCGGAACGAGCGCCTGATTGGTGACCAGCGCCTGGGCGAAAATCGCGAGCGGCCGCAGCCCCAGCAGCAGCACCGCCATGCCGAGCAGCTGCCAGCCGGCGCTCTGCCAAATCGTCTCCGGCGACTGCGAACTGACCAGCGTGACGATGCGGCCCATAAACACCGGCAGCGCCGCGTCGAGCAGCGCGACCAGAAAACCGGTCACGAACAGCGCGGCCAGCAGCCCCGGCACCTGACGCACGAAATGCCAATAAAAGCGGATCAGCGCGTGCGGGCTGCCGATCTCGGGCGGCGGCGCATCGGGCGGATTTCGGCTCGGCTCGATCAGCTGTTCGAAGAAGCGGAACATAGGAAACCTAGATGACCGCCGGTCTGCTTGCGGTCAACCGGCTCCGCCTCATTTTAGGGCATCTGCCGTAGGCGTCATCCCGCCCAGCCGCCGCTCGGCGTTCCGGCCTACCGCAGTTCGGGGAAATCCTCTTCCCAAAATTCGGCGACGCTGCGCTCGCCGCGGGCGCGGCGCTCGGCTTCCGCGGTGCGCAGCTCGACGCGGCGGATCTTGCCCGAGATGGTCTTTGGCAGCTCGGCGAATTCGAGCCGGCGCACGCGTTTGAACGGAGCCAAGGCGGCGCGGCAGTGGCGCAGGATGGCGAGCGCGGTGTCGCGGTCGGGGACATGGTTGCCGGCGAGCGCGACAAACGCCTTTGGCACCGCGAGACGCAGCGGGTCTGGCGACGGCACCACCGCCGCCTCGGCCACCGCAACGTGCTCGATCAGCGCGCTTTCGAGCTCGAACGGGCTGATCCGGTAGTCGGCGGCTTTGAACACGTCGTCGGCGCGGCCGACATAGGTGAAATAGCCATCGGCGTCGCGGTTGGCGACGTCGCCGGTGCGGTACGCCGCGCCCGCCACCGGAACCACCGCGCCGTCGTTGCCCTGATAGCCCATCATCAGCCCGAGCGGCGGCGGTTCAAGAGCGAGGCAGAGTTCGCCCTCGTCCTGCTCGTTGCCATCGGCATCGAGCAGCCGGACGCGGTAGCCGGGCGCCGGCTTGCCCATCGCCCCGGCCTTCAGCGGCTGGCCGGGGAAGTTGGCGACCTGCAGCGTCGTCTCGGTCTGGCCGTAGCCGTCGCGGATCGTCAGACCCCAGGCGCTGCGCACCTGGTCGATGATCTCCGGGTTGAGCGGCTCGCCGGCGCCGACCACCTCCCTGAGCGCCACCTTGTGCGCGCTCAACTCCTCCTGGATCAGCATCCGCCAGACCGTCGGCGGCGCGCAGAACGTCGTCACCTTGCAGCGCGCGATCGCGTCGAGCAGGTTTTTCGCGTTGAACCGCGGCTGGTTGAGCATGAACACGCAGGCTTCGGCGAGCCATGGGGTGAAAAAGCAGCTCCAGGCATGCTTCGCCCAGCCGGGCGAGGAAATATTGAGGTGGATGTCGCCAGGCCTGAGGCCGATCCAGTACATCGTCGACAGCGAGCCGACCGGGTAGCTTTGGTGGCTGTGCAGCACCAGCTTGGGCCGGGCGGTGGTGCCCGAGGTGAAATAGAGCAGCACCGGGTCGCCGGCGCGGGTTTCGCCGTCCGGCTGAAAGCGCGCAGGCGCGGCGTCGGCCTCGCCGTAGTCGCGCCACCCGGGCGCGCTGTCCCCGACCGCGATTCGCGTGTAGCCCCCTGGGATGTCGACGAATTTGGCGGCGTGCTCGGGACTGGTGACGACATGGCGGGCGCGGCCCCGGGCAAAGCGGTCGAGCAGATCGTCGCGGGTCAGCAAGGTCGAGGCTGGAATGGTCACGGCGCCGAGCTTCATCGCCGCCAGCATCACCTCCCACAGCGGCACGACGTTG
>JAFAWI010000273.1 GCA_019241915.1 Alphaproteobacteria bacterium | reverse complement strand
AAACCAGCGGAACACCCTGGGGTCGCACGCACGAAAGTAAGCAGGCCCCGGCCACGCCCAGCCGCAGCTGTTTCTCCGGGTGCCGGGCACGGATAACATAAGTTAAGTCGTTGTGTTACCTCGGTTTCATGCAACAAACGCCGCAAGAAGAAGAAGTTCCGGGCAGGTCTCTGCGGTCGGATTCCGCCGTTTGCGATCCCGCTCGGCCGGCCGCACCCGGCCCCCATCACTGGATGGGCGCAGTTACCTTCCGCGTCCGCGAACGCGCAAGACCGAGGCGGGCTCTAAAAAATCTGGCTGGGGGACTAGGATTCGAACCTAGACTGGCGGAGTCAGAGTCCGCTGTCCTACCGTTAGACGATCCCCCACCAGCGGGGCGGCGCCGGAGCGTCCCGCCCGCGGCGCGGGCGCTCTGATACCACAGGCCGGCGATTTTGGGTAGAGCGGGCCGGATGCCGCGCTGGCGCAGGCTTTCGGCCCGGTGCGGTTGTGGGTTACGATCCGGCAATGTTGAGTAGGGTGACAGGGGCGGCCGAGCCGAGGCACCAGGAAGGCCCGGCGGCCGAGGCGGCGCGGCCGCCGCTGGGTATGGCGCGCGAGCCGGCCGGCAATTATGCGGCGCTCGACCTTGGCACCAACAACTGCCGGCTGCTGATCGCCCGTCCGATGGGCGGCGGGTTTCGCGTCGTCGACGCGTTTTCCCGCATCGTGCGGCTCGGCGAAGGATTGGAAGCCAGCGGCACGCTGTCCGAGGACGCGATGGCGCGCACGCTCGACGCGCTCAAGGTCTGTGCCGGCAAGATCGGCCAGCGCCGGGTCGCGGCCGGCCGCGCGGTCGCCACCGAAGCGTGCCGCCGCGCCGCCAATTGCGGCGGCTTTATCGAGCGGGTGCGCAAGGATACCGGCATCGAGCTGGAAATCATCTCGACCGCCGAAGAAGCGCGGCTCGTCGTCTCCGGCTGCGCGCCGCTGCTGCATCCGCGCGTCCCCTACGCGCTGGTCTTCGATATCGGTGGTGGGTCGACCGAAGTTGTCTGGTTGCGCCAAGGCAGCCGGCGCGACGGATACCGGGTGCCGCGCCCCGAAATCTTCGGTTCGACCTCGCTGCCCTTCGGCGTCGTCACCTTTACCGAACGGTTTGGCGGGATCGAGGTGACGCCGGCGATCTACCGCGCGATGGTCGACGAGGCCGAGGCGGCGCTCGCCCCGTTCGAGCGCCAGCACCGCATCCGCCACCACATCGCCGCACGGCGGGTGCAGATGATCGGCAGCTCGGGCACGGTCACGACACTCGCCGGCATCCATCTCGCATTGCCGCGCTACATCCGCGCGATGGTCGACGGCAGCACCTTGACCTTTGCGCAGATCGACAAAGTATCGAGCCACTTGGCCGGCCTCGACCTCGCCGGCCGCGCGGCGAGCCCGTGCGTCGGCCGCGAGCGCGCCGACCTGGTGCTCAGCGGCTGCGCGATCCTCGACGCGATCTGCGCCACCTGGCCGATCGGCCAGCTGCGCGTCGCCGACCGCGGCATCCGCGAAGGCATCCTGTTCGACCTGATGCAGGGTCCAGCGAAACATTAAGCGAGACGGCGGGGATCGAGACACCGCAGCAACGTGCCGTTTCGCCCAGCCGGCAAGAGCAGTACCAATCAGATGCATTAAATATAATTTCGATAGCAAGAAACGCCATAATAATAACACGCGCTGATTGCACAGTATCGGCAGCAGTCCC
Source organism: Alphaproteobacteria bacterium (assembly GCA_019241915.1). GTDB lineage: Bacteria > Pseudomonadota > Alphaproteobacteria > ATCC43930 > CGMCC-115725 > DATARH01. The sequence continues at coordinate 5,197 of JAFAWI010000273.1, read as the reverse complement.
CTCTTAGTAGCGGGTAGACCAGCGCCCGCTCGAGCATATCTGCGCTTTCTGAAGCTTCCTGCCGGGTCCTGCGAAGCGACCATCCGCATCTACTCGGCTCTTGCGACGAGCCGCGACCCTGGCTGGCCATTGTTACGATTAACCGGTTCTTTACGGCACCACGGTAATCGTCGAACGCCGTGTAAGGATAAGCCAAGTGCTGCGGATCTACGGCTGCATCGTCGATAACCATGATCTTCGGCTCGTGATACTTGCGGGCCTGATTTGCCTTTTTGCCTGCTTCACCACCACAAATCTTGTCGCCCGTGCGCGACAGTCCGAGGGTGGCCGCAGGAATTTCGCCTGGCTGAGCGGCGCAGCCGTCGCTTTTGGCTCCGGCGTTTGGACCACGCATTTCGTTGCCGAGCTGGCCTACCTCCCCGGTGTTCCGGTCGGTTACGACATCGGAACGACCGCAGCGTCGTTCGTGGTGGCGCTGGTCGCGACCTATTCGGGGATGTTCGTCGCGCTCCGATACGGATTGTGGTCGCTGGGCGGAGGGGTCGTCGGCGCCGGCATCGGCGGCATGCACTACACCGGCATGGCCGCGATGCGCGTCGCCGCCGATTTTCAATGGGACTACCGCTACGTGGTTGCCTCCCTCCTTGTCGGGGGCCTCCTCGCTGCAGCCGCGATGCACATACTCTCCCGGGGGACGTCCTGGCGGTTTCGCGTGGGCGCAACCCTGTTCCTCGTCTTGGCGATATGCGGTCTGCACTTCATCGCCATGACCGCCGTCGTCCTCAAGTTGAACCCGGCGATCGAGGTGCCGAACGCGATTCTCAATGCCCCTTTGCTGGCCATCTCTGTCGCGGCGGTAACCGTTCTTATTCTGACGCTCGGGCTCTCGGGGTCGATTGTCGACGATCACTTCAGTCAAAAGGCCATCCTGGAAGCGGAGCGGTTGCGCGAGAGCGAGGCGAAGCTGCGTGCCGCAATGGACGCAGCCGCCGCGGCAAACCAGGCTAAATCCGAGTTTCTTGCCAATATGAGCCACGAGATCCGCACGCCGATGAACGGCATCATCGGGATGACGGGTCTTCTTTTCGACACCCCGCTGAACGAGGAGCAGCGCACGTACGCGATGGCGGTGCACGACTCCGCCGAAGCCCTTCTTTCGATCATCAACGACATATTGGATATCTCGAAGCTCGAGGCCGGCAAGATCGACATCGAAAACGTCGATTTTGATCTGGTCGATACCGTGGAGGCGGCCGCAAGCCTCCTCAGTCCGAAAGCGCGCGAGAAGGGGCTCGATCTTGCGGTCTTTATCGACCCGGCGACCGGCACGGTATTCCGCGGCGACCCTACGCGGATTCGACAGGTCCTCCTCAACCTGATCGGCAATGCGATCAAGTTCACCGACAAGGGGGGCGTGTCGGTTCGCGTTTCACGCTTCAACAATGCGGCGAGCGGCGACGATCAGGCTGCGGGCGTTCGCTTCGAAATTGCCGATACCGGCATCGGAATGTCCGCAGAGGCGCAGACGCGGCTGTTCCAGAAATTCAATCAGGCCGACAGCTCGATCACCCGCCGCTTCGGAGGGACGGGCCTGGGCCTGGCTATTTGCAAACAGCTCGTCGAGCTGATGGACGGTTCGTTCGACGTCTCAAGCCGTCCGGGCGCCGGCTCGACGTTCGCGTTCCAGATACCGTTGGAGCCGTCGAGCGCGGTGCTGGTCAATCGTCGCAGCCTGCCGGCGCAGCTCAAGGGTGTGCGGACGCTGGTGGCCGACGATCTGCCAATGAACCGCGAAATCCTCTCCAGGCAGCTCGAAGCTTTTGGCATGGACGTGACCTGCGTCGAAGATGCGTTTGCCGCACTCGCCGAAGTCGAGCGCGCCTGGCATCTGGGAAAACCGTACGACATCGTCTTCACAGACCAGATGATGCCGGGCCTCGCCGGGGGAGGGTTGATAGAACGCCTGCGCGCCATGCCAACCGTCGGCGACACCAAACTGGTGCTCGTCTCCTCGGCCGGCCCCAACGCCCTCGGCGATGGCGTCGCCGGCTTGCTCGACGCGGCGCTGCACAAGCCGTTTCGCCAGCGCGAACTCCTCGATTGCCTGGTCAAGTTGTACAGCGGCTCGCTCAACGCGGCCCCGCAAGCCGCTGCGACCGGCGATCATGCCGCGCAAGCCGAGGCAGCCGCCGGCGAGGCAGCTCCGCCCCGCCGCTCCCTGCGCATCCTTCTCGCCGAGGACAACAAGATCAACCAGCAGTTCGCGTCGGCGTTGTTGCGCAAGGGCGGCCACGAAACAATAACCGTGGTGGAAAATGGTCATCAGGCAGTCGATGCCGTGCGCCAAGACAGCTTTGATGTGGTGCTGATGGACGTCCAAATGCCCGAACTCGACGGCATCCAGGCGACCATGCAAATTCGCAGCCTCCCGACCCCCAAATGTGCGGTTCCGATTATCGCCCTGACCGCCAATGCGATGAGCGGCGCGCGGGAGGAATATCTTGCCGCCGGCATGACCGACTACATCTCGAAACCGCTGCAGCCGAATATCCTGTTTGCGAAACTGGACGAGATCGCCGCCGCATCGGCGCCGTCCACGCCTCTCTCGCCGTCCGCCGAAGCAGCGAAGCCGCAGATCGCGGAACTCCGGGCATCGCCGTCAACTCCAGACCTCGACGGCAACAGATTGGCCGGCCTGGAGACACTGTTGTCGCAAGAAACGCTGAGAGAGCTTCTCGAGGCGTATCTGGTTAATGGCGAGCAACGGGCCGAGGCTATCCGCGATGGCGTGCGTGACGATCTGCCGCAAATTGAGCAAGCGGCGCACGCAGGTATGGCGGCGAATCTGGGGGCCGTTCGCGTCGAAAAGCTGGCGACGCTGCTGCGGCAGGCCTGCAAGGATGGCGAAAAGGACAAGGCCGCCGGTCTCGCGGTCGATCTTTACGAAGCCCAAATTGCCGCCGCGACCGCTATTCGCGCCCGGCTGCTTGCCCGATCCACCAAAATCGATGTTGCAGAGTTCGAGGGTATCGCCGAGTAAACTGGACAGTGGTCGTGCCGCAGGTGCGAACAAACAGCTGGTCCCGCCATTGCCGTTCAAAAGCATAAGCTCGACCTCAGCCTCGCCTCACGTGAGATTTAAGCCGGCATGGCACGAGCAACGATAGGGGGCGACCGCCAGCCGAGTGTGCGCGTGAGGCGGACGCGGCGGCGCAAGGCTTCGTCGACCGAGTGGCTGACGCGCCAGCTCAACGACCCCTATGTCGCCGCGGCGAAACGCCAGGGCTATCGATCGCGTGCCGCGTTCAAGCTGCTGCAGATCGATCAGCGTTTTCGCCTGCTGCGTCGCGGCATGAAGGTCGTGGATCTCGGCTGCGCGCCGGGCGGCTGGAGCCAGGTGGCCGCTGATTGCGTCGGCGCGGGCGGCAGGGTGGTCGGGGTCGATTTGAGCGAAACCGCGACGCTGCCCGGCGTCGCGCTGCTGCGCGGCGATTTCCGCGATGAAGCGGTGGTCGCGCAAATTCGCGCCGCGCTCGGCGGTCCGGCCGACCTCGTGCTGAGCGACATGGCGGCACCGGCCACAGGTCACGCCGCGACCGACCATCTGCGTGTCGTCGCGCTGGCCGAGGATGCGTTCGCGCTGGCGCAAACCTTGCTCAAGCCGGGTGGCGCATTCGTCGCCAAGGTGTTCCAGGGCGGCGCCGCGGGGGCGCTGCTCGCGGCGTTAAAGCAGGCCTTTGCCGAGGTGCGTCACGCCAAGCCGGCGGCAAGCCGCGCCGAATCGGCCGAGACCTTCGTCGTCGCCAAGGGATTCCGCGGCGCCGCTGAGCGGCGCATTTCTGCGGTGCACACAAGGCGCTAGACCCGCGGCGCCAAAGCCCCCACATAGTGCTGGGAACTCCGATCATTCTCGCGCAGGCACGCATGATGGAGATCCGGCAAGCCCTCACTTTCGACGACGTCATGCTGGTGCCCGCCGCCAGCAGCATCCTCCCTGGCGACACCGATACCAAAACGCGCATCACCCGCGAGATCGAATTGGGCATTCCGCTGATCTCTGCGGCGATGGACACGGTGACCGAAGGTGCGCTCGCGATCGCCATGGCGCAGGCCGGCGGGCTCGGCGTCATCCACCGTAATCTGCCGATCGACCAGCAGGCGGCCGAAGTCCGCAAGGTTAAGAAGTTCGAGGCCGGGATGGTTGTCAACCCGGTCACCGTCCACCCCAACGAGACCCTCGCCGACGCGCTGAAGCTGATGGCCGACCACCGCATCTCGGGCATTCCGGTGGTCGAGGGCAGCGGCAAGCTGGTCGGCATCCTGACCAACCGCGACGTCCGCTTTGCCAGCGACCCGCGCCAGCCGGTCAGCGAGCTGATGACCCGCGAGCTGGTCACCGTGCGCGAGAGCGTCGACAAGGAAGAGGCGAAGCGCCTGTTGCACCAGCACCGCATCGAAAAGCTGCTGGTGGTCGACGATACCTACCGCTGCACCGGCCTCATTACCGTCAAGGACATCGAAAAGGCCCAGCTCTATCCCAACGCCGCCAAGGACGAGCAGGGCCGGCTGCGCGTCGCCGCCGCCGCCGGCACCGGCCCGGGCGAATTGGAGCGCGCCGAGGCCTTGTTCGACGCCGGGGTCGACATCATGGTGGTCGACACCGCGCACGGCCATTCGTCGCGCGTGCTCGATATGGTCGGCGAAATCCGCAAGATGTCGAACTATACCCAGGTCATCGTCGGCAATGTCGCCACTGCCGAGGGCGCGCGGGCGCTGATCGAGGCCGGCGCCGACGCGGTCAAGGTCGGGATCGGACCGGGCTCGATCTGCACGACGCGCATGGTGGCCGGGGTCGGGGTGCCGCAATTCACCGCGCTCGTCGATGTCGTCGGCGAGTGCCGGGCCAGCGGCGTGCCGGTCATCGCCGATGGCGGCATCAAATTCTCCGGCGACCTCGCCAAGGCGATCGCCGCCGGCGCCGATTGCGCGATGCTCGGCTCCCTGTTCGCCGGCACCGACGAGAGCCCGGGCGAAGTGTTCCTTTATCAGGGCCGCAGCTACAAATATTACCGCGGCATGGGGTCGATCGGCGCAATGGCGCGCGGCTCGGCCGACCGCTATTTCCAGCAAGAGGTGACGAGCACATTGAAGCTCGTGCCCGAAGGCGTCGAGGGCCGTGTGCCGCACAAGGGGCCGG
>JAFAWI010000218.1 GCA_019241915.1 Alphaproteobacteria bacterium | reverse complement strand
GATCGCGGCGCTGGCAGCCGGCCTCGGCCGGAAGCCGCGCTTGTTTCGCGTGCCCGAGGCATTCTGGGCGGCGCTTCGGGCGCTGCCTGGCATCGGCCCAAAAGCCGCCCGTCTGACGCTGTCGCTGCAGGTCGACGACGCGCCGACCCGAGCGCTGCTCGTCTGGAGCCCACCAGTCGGCGCTGCCGAAGCGCTGGCTGTGACGGCGCGCAGCTTTGCCGAAAGACTGTAATTCGGCGGCGCGCCTCCCTATATCGGCTGCGCCGCAATATCAGCGCCGAGTGTGTGTGGATGCCGAGTTTTGATGTCGTGTCCCGTCTGGACCTTGCCGAAGTCGACAATGCCATCGCCGGTATCGCCCGTGAGATCGGTACGCGCTTTGATTTCAAGGGCAGCAGGTGCGAAGTGACGCGCGACGAAGGGACGATCAACCTCGTGGCCGAGGACGAGCTCAAACTCAAGCAGCTGCACGAGTTGCTCAAGGTCCACCTGACGCGGCGCAAGGTCGATCCGGCGGCGCTCGATTTCAGGCCGGCCGAGAAAGCCAGCGGCAACACGATTCGCCAGCCCGTGCTGCTGCGCCAGGGGGTGGATGCCGATCTGGCGCGCAAGCTGGTGCGCGAGCTCAAGGACAGCAAGTTGAAGGTGCAGGCCGCGATCCAGGGCAACGAGTTGCGGATCACCGGCAAGAAGCGCGACGATCTGCAGGCCGCGATCGGGGTGATGCGCGGCCTCAAGATCGAGCAGCCGCTGCAATATGTGAACTTTCGCGAATGACGAACCGCAGCGCCCCGAGTTTTCTGCCGGGGCCGGTCGAGAATCAAATTTTTGCAATCGCCGCTGTGGCGCGGCGATTGCCGCGCTTATAAAAGCCGGCATATCAATGCAGCTGAGCCAACGCCAAGATGAGTGCCGACCGAAACGCCCCGCCGACCGCCGGTTGGCCAAAAATGGTGGCGGAACTTCACGTCGCCGATTTGGACGCCAGTCTTGCCTTTTGGCGAAGCATCATTGGCTTTGAGGTCGCTTTCAGCCGGCAAGAGGAAAAGTTCGTCTATTTGGAGCACCCGGAAGGCCAGCAGGTCATGCTGTGCCAGCGCCATGGCAGATTCGAGACGGGCCCGATGCACTACCCGCTTGGCCAAGGTGCGATGTTCCAGCTGTATTTCCAAAATACCGACGCGATTATGGGCCGTCTGCTGTCGCAGAATTGGCCGATTTATCTGGGGCCGCGTGTGGTCTGGCGCAGAACCGGGGACCGCGAGTCCGGCCAGCGCGAGGTCTTCGTCCAAGACCCTGATGGATACCTTCTGATGATCGCGCATAAGATCGGCGAAAGGGCTCTCGGCGCGGATGCGCCCATCGCCTCTGATGGCTGAGCCGCACCGCTCGCGGGCATGATCCAATACTGAGCCAGCAATCGATGTCGCCGCTGCTTGATCGCCGCCGCGGCAACCGCTATCTAACCGCGGCGCCTCCGCGTCCCCTTCGTCTAGAGGCCCAGGACACCGCCCTCTCACGGCGGCAACAGGGGTTCGAATCCCCTAGGGGACGCCAATTATCCCCGGCGCAACATGCCGAGACATCGCCGTCTCGCTGCCGTTAACCATGTTGCCGGTGCGCTCGGAGCACCGGCAAAGGACGGCGGTGCAGGAGAGGACGGATGTTGGTCGTCAAGCCCAACCCGCGGCGCATGCGGTATATGCGCGACAGCGCCTCCGAAGGCGGCCAGGGGCGCGACCAGGGCATTCTTCGGCGTCTACGGTGGGATCGGATCGTCTTCGCGGCCGGGCTGGCCGGCGCTGCCATCGTCGGCGTCGTCGAGCTGGCGTTACACTATTAGTCGTTTCGCGCTTGGTTACGGCGCGTGCGGCAGCACCGGGCCTTTGTACTGCACCGGCCCGGTCGGCAAACCGGTGGGCGAGCCGCCGGCGGGTTCGAGGCTGACCGCCAGCACGCCGTCGCGCGGCACCAACGCGGCCTCGACCAGCAGCGGCCGGCCCGGCTGCGGCGTCAGCAGACCGAGCGGCTGCGGCTTGCCGCCGGCGATGACCCACAGCTCCAACGCATGTGCCTGGTCGAGCGCGACCGGGCGCACCGCCGCGACTGAAAGGTTGCCCCTGCCGGCCGTGGCAAGCGCCACCCAGCCGGGTTCGCCCTTGTCGTCGCTGAGAACCGCGACGACAGTGCTCGGCGGCGCCGGGCGCACCGCGATGTAGAGCAGCGCCAGCGCCGCGGCGGCCGCGGCCAAGGTCGCGCCACGCCAGAATGCAAGCGAGCCGAACCAGCTGCCGCCACGCGACGTCAGGCCTGCCGTGCCCGTTCTCGGGACGGCCGCCGACCCGGTGCCGGGCAGCGCCAGACGCTGCTCGATCCGGCGCCAGACATGGGGCGGCGGCTCCTCGGTGTCCGCCGCCTCGTCGATCGGCCCGAGCCGGCCGCTCCACTCCTCGACGGCCCGGCGCAGCGCCGGCTCGCCGGCCAGCAGCCGCTCGAAGCGGCGGCGCACCAGGCGCGGCATCGTCCCGAGCACGTATTCGGCGGCGAGCTGGTCGCGCAGTTCGGGGTTGTCGTAGTTCATGCGTCGAGACACTGTTTGAGGCGGCCGAGGCTGCGCCGGATCCAGCTCTTGACGGTGCCCACCGGCACCGCGAGGTGCGTCGCCAGCTCCTCCCGCGTCAGGCCGTATAGATAGGCCAGCAGCACCGCGCGGCGCGGCGTCTCGTCGAGTTCGTCGAGACAGCTGCGCAGCGCGCGCATCTGCGCGCCGCGTTCGCTGTCGTCGGGCGCGGCGATCCGCTCGAGCGCCTCGACCGGCGCGGCGTGGCCCTCGGGTCGCGCACCGAGCCGGCGCAGCCGGTCGAGCGTGCAGTTGCGGGCGATTGCGGTAAGCCAACTCATCGCCGCCCCCCGCGTCGGGTCGTAATCCGCCGCCCGCCGCCAGATCGTCACGAAACACTCCTGCAGCGCGTCCTCGGCCAGCTCGCCCCGCCCGGCAATACGGATCGCCACGGCGTAGAGTTTTCCGGCGGTCTTGCGATAAAGCAGCGCAAAGGCCTCGGCATCGCCGCGCGCCGTCTTGCGCAGCAGCTCCTGAAGCACCAGCGGCGACTCCGTCGCCTGTCTCACATCCTGCTGCGGCATCCCAATCCTTGCACGGCACGCGGCCGCGCTTCTTAGCAGACGCCATACGCGCCGGTCAGCGCTTTGGTTGCGTGCGCAGCGCGGCTGTGCTTGATCCGCGGCGCTGTGTCGTTTGCCGTGGGAGCCGGCGATGGATTTTACGATCCCCGATACGCTGCGCGAATTGCGCGAGCGCACCGAGAGCTTTGTGCGCGATCAGATCGTGCCGCTTGAAAACGACCAACGGCTGCACGCGCACGGCCCGAGCGACGAGTTCCGTCGCGAGCTGGTCGCGCTCGGCCGCCGCGCCGGCCTGCTGTCGCCGCATGTCGGCACCGAATGGGGCGGGCTTGGCCTCGACCACCGCGGCAAGGCAGTGGTGTTCGAGGCGGCCGGGTATTCGCCGCTCGGGCCGATCGCGCTCAATTGCTTTGCCCCCGACGAAGCCAACATGCACCTGTTGGAGCAGGTCGCGACCGAGGCGCAGAAGGAAGCGTACCTGCGGCCGCTCGCCGCCGGTGACATCCGCTCGTGCTTTATGATGACCGAGCCGGCGCCGGGCGCGGGCGCCGACCCCTCGATGCTGCTGACCACGGCGCGCCGCGACACCGGCGGCAATCGCGGCGATTTTGTCATCGACGGCGAGAAATGGCTGATTACCGGCGCAGTCGGTGCCGCATTCGCAATCGTCATGGCCAAAAACGACAGCGACGATCTCGGCCCGGCCGGGGCCACGATGTTTCTCACGCCGATGGGCGCGCACGGCATCCATATCGAGCGGGTACTCGACACGCTCGACGGCTTTATGGCCGGCGGCCACGCCGTGGTGCGCCTTGAAGGGTTGCGCGTGCCGGAGACCGCGGTGCTGGGGCAAATCGGGCAGGGGTTCCGCTATGCCCAGGCGCGGCTCGCGCCGGCGCGCCTGACGCATTGCATGCGCTGGCTCGGCGCCGCGCGGCGCTGCCACGACATCGCGACGGATTACGCCCGCCGCCGCCACGCTTTCGGCAAGCCGCTCGGCGAGCACGAGGGGGTCGGCTTTATGCTCGCCGACAACGAGATGGACATCCACACCTGCCGGCTGGCGATCTGGCACTGCGCCTGGGTGCTCGACCAGGGCGAGCGCGGCCGTCACGAATCGAGCATGGCCAAGGTGGTCTGCTCGGAGGCGATCTGGCGCATCGTCGACCGCTCGATGCAGGTATTGGGCGGGCTCGGCGTTACCGACGACACGATCGTCGCACGCATCTTCCGCGAGGTGCGCCCGTTCCGCATCTATGACGGGCCCAGCGAGGTCCACCGCTGGTCGATCGCCCAACGGGTGCTGCGCCGCGGCGGCAGAACGACATGAGTCCCGGTCATGACGATAGCGCCCGCGAGCGCGCCAGTTTTGCCAGCGCCTCGGGACGCACCGGTGTCGCGTTCAGCTCCAGCCCGAACGCCGCCAGCGCGTCGCAAATCGCATGGCGACTGCGGCCGGCGGCGCCACCGCGCCGCGCTCACCGACGCCTTTGACCCCGAGCGGGTTGAGCGGCGAGGGCGAATGCAGGTGGACGATCTTCATCGCCGGTACAACGGCTGCTGCAGGTTGAGGAAGCTGTGCTGGATGACCGTCGTCCATTAGGGCGGCAGCGAAATTGACCCTCGGGCACCGGTGCCACGAGCTGCGCCAGCTCGATGCCGCTCATCGCGCAGAGGACCCCGGGCGCCGACGCGGCCCGCGCGAGATCGACCGCGACCAGGCGGGCATGCGCCACGGGGCTGCCACCAGCGCCGCGTGCAGCGCCCGGCAGCGCGAGGTCGGCGATAAACTGCTCCTGGCCGGTCAGCAGCCGGCGATCCTCGCGCCGCGTGACGGGGCGGTCGACCCAGGGCTGGAAATTGCCGTGTCGTCCATCGAAGCCGCCCACCTCAAAAGCCGCTCCGATGTTGGTTGCTTTGAGGCGGTCCGCGCCAAATAGCGGCGATGGGGCGGCCCGCTACTTCCGCTTGCGCGGCGCGCGCCGACGCACAAAAAAGCGCCGCAACTGCTCGCGGAAGCGCGAACTGTGCTTCATCACCTCTGCCAGCTCCTGCTTGGTGACGACAAGCGCGTCCACCGGCTCGGTGGCGACGACCGTGGCGTTGCGCGGCTCGCCGCTGATCAGCGCCGCCTCACCAAAGAATTCGGCGGGACCGAGGCGGGCCACTTCGTGGTCCTCGCGCAGCACCTCTACTTCGCCCTCGGCGATGAGGAACAGCTCCTCCCCCTCCTCGCCCTCGCGAATGATGACTTCGCCGGGCTCGAAATGGCGCAACTCCGCGGTCTCGGCAATTTCGCTCAGATCGGCCGGGTTGAGCGCGCTGAACGGCTCGACCGTCTTGAGGAATTCGCGGATGCGGCCGGCATTGTCGAGCATGACGTCGGAGGCGATGCGGCCGTCCACCATATGAATGAGCCGGTCGGCGAGGTCGATGATGCGGTGATCGTGCGTCACCATCAGCACGGCGCTGCCGTTCTCCGTCGTCATCTGCTTGAGCAGCCCGAGGACGGTATTGGTCGCCTCCTTGTCGAGCGCCGCAGTCGGTTCGTCGGCGAGGATCAGCTTTGGCAGGTTGACCAGCGCGCGGGCAATCGCCACCCGCTGGCGCTGACCGCCGGACAGCGCACGCGGCTTGTAGTTCACCCGCTCCTTGAGGCCGAGACGCCCGAGCATCTCCTCAGCCGCGCCGCGCAACTCGCCGGGGGGCCTATGGCCCAGCTCCAAAGCCATCCGCACGTTTTCCGCCGCGGTCAGCGAGTCGAACAGATTGTGCATCTGGAAGATAAAGCCGATGTTGCGGCGCACCGCGACGAGAGCACGCGGCGACAGCTGGGTGAGGTCGCGCCCCAACACCTCGACGCGCCCGTGCTGCAGCGTCCGAAGCCCCCCGATCAAGGTCAAAAGCGTGGTCTTGCCCGAACCGGACGGGCCGGTCAGCACGGCAAGCTGACCCGGCGCCAGTTCAAGCCCGATGTCGAACAGCACCTCGTTGCGCGCCGGACCCTCGCCAAATGCGAAGCTCAGCCCCTCGACGCGGACCGCGGCCTGCACAGGCGCTACCATGGCATCCATCAGAACACCTCTGCCGGGTCGGCCGCAATCACCCGCCGGATCGCCAGCGTGCCGGCGAGGACGCACATTGCCAAGGTCAGCGCGAGGCTCATCGCGGTCAGCTGCACCGTCATGTGCAAGGGCAGCAGCGCGGTGGCCCCGACAATCCAATAGACCGCAAGGCACAGCAGCCAGGCCGGGATGTAGCCGGCAAGCCCGGTCAGGGCCGCCTGCGACAGCACGCTGCGCACAAGGTAGAAAGTCTCGTACCCGATCCCCTTTAGCGTCGCATATTGCGGCAACCGGTCGGACAAGTCGGTGTAGATGATCTGGTAACAGATCAGCGTGCCGACCGCGAAGCCGACCAGCGTCCCCAGCCAAAAGATCGGCGCAGCCGAGGACAGCTTCGCCTGAAACTGGCGCTCGAATTCGACGACCTGTGCCTTGGTCAGCACCATCACGCTGGATGGCAGCGCCGCGCTTAGCCGCTGCTGCACCGTTGTGGCACTCTCGCCCGGCCCTATCTTGATGACAGCGCTGTCGATCGGCAGCGCGTTCGGCCCGACTCGGTTTCCCGGCGTCAGCTTGGCGAACAGTTTGTCGCTCATCACCACAGTGCCGTCGCTCATGAAATCGGGGCCGAGTGCAAACCGGCCGACAACACGCACCTCTTGGCCGTTGAGCTTGGCGGAGGTCGCCTCGTCCATGCCGAGAAACCGCCGCGCGCGGCGATCGACCAGCACCGTGTCGTCCGCTGCGAGCAACGCTTGGCGGCTCGCGATATCGCTGAGCAGAAACACCGCGGGCTGGTCGGGATCGACCGCGAACGTGCGGATCAGATGCGGTTTGCCATCGCTCGGGCTCGTCCAGAAAAACTCCATGTAGTCGGCATAAAGCGGCGCCGCGCTGGCGACGCCGGCGACCGCGCGGATGGCGGCAAGCTCGCCGTGCGGGAACGGGTTATAGGTGCCAAAGCGGTATTTCGACGCATTCATCACGAACAAATCGCCGTCGAGCTGGCGCACCGCAGCCAGCGAGGCGTCGAAGAACCCGCGCTCGAAACCGAGCTGCACCAGCATCAGCAGCACAGCAAAAGCGATGCCGGCGCTGGCCCGCAGCAGCCGCCACTTATCCGCGACCAGGTTCCGCCAGGCGAGCGGCACCCGGGCGGCAGGAAGGCGGAGGCCTAGATCGAGGACCGCCATTGCTCAGAAAACATCCGCCGGGTCCGCACGTCGCAGGCCGCTGACCGATAGAAGAGCGGAAGCGGCGGACATAACGAGCGTGGCGCCGAGCACCATCGCGAGATGGGACGGCGTCAGCATCACCGGCAGCAATGTCTCGTTGCGGATTACCCCGTAGGAGACAAAGGCCGCAGCGACCGCCGGTACGAACGCAACCCCCACAACCATCAACGCCTCGAACACGACGACTGCAACCAGGCTCGCATCGCCGTAACCGATTGCCTTGAGTGTCGCGAATTGCGGCAAATGCCGCGCGATCTGGGTCGCCAACGTCTGGTACAGCACCATGAGACCGACAATCAGCGCGACGATCAGCCCCGAGCCGAAGATCAGCCCGACCGAGGTGCGCTTGGTCCAATAGGCATTTTCATGCGCGGCGAGACTTTTGCGCGTAAAGACCTGCACGTCGTCCGGCAAGATGCGGCGCAGCGTCTCGGCCATCCTGGCGGCATCGACGCCCGGCGCCAGCTGGATCACACCGAGGTTGACCGGATCGGCGCGCCGCTGGGTGACGCGGGCGAAATTGGCGACATCCATCGCCAGCACGCCGATCCCGAGAAATCCCGTGCCGAGGTTGTAGGTGCCGCCGATCGTTACCCGCCGGCCGTCGAGCTCGACTTCGCGTCCGGCGTTAAGCGGGCCGAATATGGCGCGTGTCGAATCGTCGACGAGCACGGTATCCGGTTTCGCCAGGGTATCGACCTGGTCTTCGAGGCTCGCGACCGCGAACGGTTGAGCCTTGGGATCGAAGCCGATCAGAAACGCGTCGAGCTTTATCCCGCCGTTCGGATCTT
>JAFAWI010000525.1 GCA_019241915.1 Alphaproteobacteria bacterium | reverse complement strand
GGTCGGGGTCGCCGTGCCCGGCGGCATCGATCATCCCCTCGTCGAGCAGGCGCCGCGTCGCCGCGGCGACGACCGGCGCGCGGAAGCCAAGCTTGGCGATCGTCCGCAGCCGCTCCTCGCCGTAGTCGACCAGCATTTCCGGCAGCGGGAACGCGCCGCCCGCCGGCTCGCCGACAAGCGCCGCGGTCATCCGGCAGGTGCCCGACCAGCTGGTGTTCACGGTGAGGATCGTCTTGACGAAACCCTCGTAAAAGGTCGAGCCGCACAGCAGGCGCCCGCCGCCGCGCGCGACCAGCGCCGCTTCTTCGGGAAAGCCGGCGGCGAGCGCGGCCACAGCCGCTTCCGGGTTCCAGTCGGCCGAGACCCAGCGGGCCACCCGGCGCAAAATCTCGGGGCGGTGGGCTGCCCGGAGCCCGCGCCAGCCGACGACCAGCGTTTGCGGGTCGCGCTGCGTAACGGTAATGGCGCCGCGCCGGCCGCCGATGCGCTCTTGATGGCTCAACGCGCCGGCGGCGTCGTCCCAGCGCCACGGTTCGAGATGCACCCAGCCGTGGCTCGCCACGGTCAGCCGCAGATCGATCGGCCAGCCGAGCTCGAGCAGCGCCTCGCCTTGGAGGCGGGGCTCCGCGGGTTCGTTTAGCTGAGCCATTTGGCGACACGCCGGCGGTAACGTGCGAGTACCTCGCGTTGGAGGCGCCAGCCGGAAATCAAAGCGAGCACCCCGTCGAAGGCGGCGACTCCACGGAAGCGGTCGGCGTCGAACAGGGATGGGTAGCGCTCGATGAGCGCCTCGTCGCTCGTTTTAACGCTGGTCGGGACGTCGATCGGCGCTACGTAGGGCGTGTCGACGACTTTCTGGAGAATTGCGATCAGCACCATATCGGCGACTTGATAGTCACTCAGCCGCCGGGCGGCGCCGGTATCAAATGGCCCCAGGGCATCCAAGATGTTCTCGGGGAGCGCGTAACGGTTCTTATTCGCTCGCACATCCATGTAGATCGTGCGGTACATGTTGCTGCGCGCCAGCATCCAGAAGAATTTCGGATTGTAATTGATCAGCCCGTGATTGAGCATTCCGTGCATTGGCAGCTCATGGATCATCAGCCCGCCGGGTGCGACCAGATCGTGAATCACGTTGAAAGCATTTAGCTGGTTGGCGATGTGCTCGGTCGTGCCGAAGTTGGTGACAAGCTGGAATTGCCCGACCATCTCCGGTGGCGCGTCTTCATAATTGAGATCGAGCCGAGTAACGCCCGGCATGTCGTCGAGATCGAGGGCGGCATAGTCGAAGCCGAGCCAGCGCCAGAACACGCGCGCAGCTGGGGCGTCCGCCGCGAGGTGATCCGCCGATGGGGGCAAAAGCTCACCGTCAATGGCGCGGGGCATTTGCGGTTCGGGCAAGGGGCAGCTTGTGTCGACACCGAACAAACCGCCGAGTTCCCGGAGCGATTCGCGCGCGTTCAGGAAGCTTGATGCCAGTTGCTGCGCACCGATCTCGGCGACCGACAACTTGCTGCCGAGATAGCCCTCTTGCTTAAGTCGAGCCACCAGATCGATAACGTCGGAACCCAGCCCCATCGCTGTCCCTAGGCTGCGGCGAGCGCCTGGTCGAGGTCGGCGAGGATGTCGTCCTCGTGCTCGATGCCGATCGAGAGGCGGACATAGCCGTCGGTGACGCCGGTCTGCAGCTGTTCCTCGGGGGTGAGCTGCGAGTGGGTCGTCGAGGCCGGGTGGATCGCCAGCGAGCGCGCATCGCCGATATTGGCGACGTGGTAGAACATCTTGAGCGCGTCGATAAAGCGGCGCCCGGCATCCATCCCGCCCTTGAGCTCGAACCCGAGCAGCGCGCCGTAACCACCCTTGAAACAGGCGTCGGCCCGGCGTTTCGCCTCGCCGGTCATCAGGCTGGGGTGGATGACCTTGCTGACCTTCGCGTGTTCCTTGAGGTGGCGCGCAACCGCGTTGGCGTTGGCGCATTGCACGCGCATGCGCAGCGGCAGCGTTTCGAGCCCCTGGATGTGCAGGAAGCTGTTGAACGGGCTCGCCGCGGCGCCGATGTCGCGCAGCAAGGTGACCCGCGCCTTGATGATGTAGGCGATGGGACCCATCGGTTTCACCGCCTCGGTCCACACGGCGCCGTGGTAAGCCGGATCCGGCTGGTTTAAGAGCGGGAAGCGGTCGGCGTGCTTCTCCCAGTCGAAATTGCCGCCGTCGACGATGATGCCGCCGATCGAGGTGCCGTGGCCGCCGATGTACTT
>JAFAWI010000448.1 GCA_019241915.1 Alphaproteobacteria bacterium | reverse complement strand
CGCGCTCGATGCGCGCCCCGACCCCGGTTCGCAGGCCGTGGCTCAATTGATGCGCGATCGGGAAGGCTGAGGGCTGCCTGCCCTCCCCGGCCGCGTCGCGAGACACCTCAGGATGGGAACGTTAAAGGCACAACATCCCCTGCGGCAGAGCGGGATGAGCAGGGGCTCCAAAACCGCGCAACATCCCTCATCCTGAGGTCCGCGACGAACCTCGAAGGACGCACCGGGCGACCCGCTACCGCTCCCCGCGCACCAGCGCCTCAGCCTCGTCTCGGTCGGCGCAACCCAGCACCGCCGCCGCCGCCGCACGGGAAAAACCCGCGCGCGCGAAGGCGGCAAGTTCGCGGTCGCGGCCGGCGTCGCCGTCGCGGCGGAACGGCCCGAGCCGGCGGCGGCGGGCAAAAGCGACCGCGGCGGCGAGATCGGGATCGCCCTCCCCGGCCAGCCCTGCCAGCGCCGCGGCGGCATCCGCGGCCGCGACACCCTTGGCCGCCAGCCCGGCGCGGATCGTTCGCAGCGACTGTCCGCGCCGCAGCCGCGAACGCGCGCGGCCGGCGGCATAGGCGGCATCGTCGATCAGCCGCGTCTCGCGATAGCGCGCCACCAGCCGGTCGATCTCCGCCGCCGCCGCGGCGAGCGCGTCGCGCTCCTCGCCGAGCCGCTTGCGCGCCCGGCGCAGCAGCACCAGCCGCAGATTCGCCGCCGAGCTGGCAAACCGGCCGAGATAGGCCAGCGCCCAGCGCTCGATCAGCGCCCGATCGACTGCCTTGGCGATCGCCTGGCCGCGGGTTTCTTGCCTCATCGCCCGCATTGTCCTCTACCATCGCGGCCGGTCAATCAGCCTGGTACACCGGTGAGCGACGCCGCCCTCTCCCCTCCCAGTCTGGCGCCGCGGCTGCGCATCCTGATCCCGCTCGTCGTCGGCTGTGCCTTCTTTATGGAGGGGCTTGATTCGACGATGATCGCGGTGTCGATCCCGGCGATGGCAAAAAGCCTCGGCGAAAGCCCGCTGCGCCTCAACCTGGTGATCGCCAGCTATCTGCTGAGCCTCGCCGTGTTCATCCCGGTCAGCGGGTGGATCGCCGACCGCCTCGGCACGCGCATCGTGTTCTGCATCGCGGTGCTGATCTTCGCCGCCGGCTCGGCGTTGTGCGGGCTGGCCGACAACCTGCCGGTGCTGGTCGGGTTCCGCGTCGTCCAGGGGTTCGGCGGCGCGATGATGACGCCGGTCGGCCGGCTCATCCTGCTGCGCAGTTTTCCGCGCGCCGGACTCGTCTCGGCGATGAACTGGATGACGATCCCGGCGATGATCGGCCCGACGGTCGGCCCGATCGTCGGCGGCGTGCTGACCAGCTACGCGTCGTGGCGCTGGGTGTTTTATCTCAACATTCCGATGGGGGTGCTTGGCGCAGTGCTCGGCTGGCTGCTGTTCGAGAACTATCGCGCCCCGGCCCCCACCCGCTTCGACATCGGCGGCTTCCTGATCGCCGCGACCGGCCTCTTTTTGTTCGAGTTCGCGATCGAGAACCTTGGCCGGCCGATGATCGCGCCATGGGTCGGCGAGTTGTTCTTCCCGATCTCGCTGGCGATCCTCTACATCTATGTGCGGCACGCGCGCCATGCCGCGGCCCCGGTGCTCGACCTCAGCCTGTTGAAGATCAAGACATTCCGCATCGGCACGGTGACCGGCGGGGTGTGCCGCGTCGGTCTCGACGCGACCCCGTTCATGCTGCCGTTGCTGTTCCAGGTCGGCTTCGGCTTTACCCCAATGCAGGCCGGCTCGCTCACCTTCGCCTCGACGCTCGGCGCGATGCTGGTGCGCTCGGGGTCGAAATCGCTGCTGTATTGGCTTGGCTTTCGCCGCGCGCTGGTCTGGGGAGCGCTCGGCGCGGCGGCGGTGACCGCGGCGTTCGCGCTGCTGCAAGCCCATACGCCGACCTGGATCGTCATTGCCATCGTGCTGGTGTCGGGCTGCGTGCGCAGCATCCAGTACCTGGCGCTCAACACGATCAGCTTTGCCGACGTGCCGTCGCCGCTGTTGTCGCGCAGCACCAGCGTCAGCGGCGTTTTTCAGCAGCTCGCGCGCGGCTTTGGTGTCGCGCTCGGCGCAGCGCTGCTCGCCATCGTCGCCGGCAGCGACGATGTCACGGTCGGCAACTTCCGTTTCGTCTTCCTGCTGATCGCAGCGGTGCCGCTTGCCTCAACCCTCGGCTTTCTGCAGCTCGGCGAAGACGATGGCGCCGAGGTCAGCGGCCACCGCGAGCACGCTGTGTCCGCCGCCAAGGACCGGGCAAAGGAAACGGCTTGCTAGCAGGGCGGCCGCCGGCAGCGCCGCCTAGATCTTCGTGCCGGTGTCGTCGTCGGGCGGGAGATTGATGCGTGCAACCTCGCCGCCGAGGTCTTGCGTTTCGTTGTCGATCGCTTCGACCTCGATCACCAGCCCGGCCTCGGGGTCATCTTCTGGCGGCGCCGCGCCGACGCTGACGACCCGGCCGGTGATCTCGCGCCCGCCATGCCGGAACGTCACCAGCACCCCTTGCTGCGCGTCGCCGCCTTCGAACAGCAAATCGCCTTCGATCCGCTCCTGGACGATCGTATCCCCGACACAGCGTGCGAAATTGACGACCATCAACGCACCCTTCTGCTTAACAACCTCTAACACAACGATGCGCGCGGCGCGGTGGTTCCGCGGGCCGGCCGGCGAGGCCGGGTCAATTGACAGGTCTCGTGCCGCTCCTCATACTTCGCGGCTTTCCTGCTCGGTGGCGCCGGTCTGACGGGTCGCCCAGGCGAGGAGCGAGCGATGATGCGCGATCCCGGCAGGCGCCGGCACGATGGGGAGCCGAGGCGGATCGCGCTGCGGGAGCCGCGCAGCGAGCGACGACGACGATAGCCGTCTTTCTCCGTCGCCGAATGCTTCCCGTCACCTCATCGCACAGGAGAGTTCCGTGATTACACCCGTAATGCCGACCTACGGTCGGTGGGACGTCGCCGTTGACCATGGCGCGGGCTGCTACCTTTGGGCCGCCGACGGCCGCAAGTTTCTCGACTTCACCAGCGGCATCGCCGTCACCTCTCTCGGGCACTGCCACCCCCATGTGATCGAGGCATTGACCGAGCAGGCCAACAAATTGTGGCACAGCTCGAACCTGTTCCGCATCCCGGGGCAGGAGCGGCTGGCCGAGCGGCTGGTGCAGAACAGCTTTGCCGACACCGTGTTCTTCAACAATTCGGGCGCCGAGGCCTACCTTAAGGGGTTCGGGCCGGCCATGGACGGGTTCGACCACGTCGCGTGGGACAACCTCAACGAGATGCGCGCGGCGGTCACCGAGCACACCGCGGCGATCATCGTCGAGCCGGTGCAGGGCGAAGGCGGCGTGCGCGCGCCGTCGCCGAATTACCTGAAGGGCCTGCGCGATGTCTGCGACGAGTTCGGCCTGCTGTTGATCTACGACGAGGTGCAGTGCGGCATGGGCCGCACCGGCAAATTGTTTGCGCATGAGTGGGCCGGGGTCGCGCCCGACATCATGGCGGTCGCCAAGGCGCTCGGCAACGGCATCCCGATCGGCGCCTGCCTGGCGACCGAAAAGGCGGCGGTTGGCATGGTCGCGGGGTCGCACGGCTCGACCTTCGGCGGCAACCCGCTGTCGGTCGCGGCGGGCAACGCCGTGCTCGACGTGATGCTGGAGCCTGGGTTCTTCGACAACGTCAACGCGAACGCGAAATATTTGTGGGGCGCGCTCGAGACACTTGTCGGCAAGTACCCGAAACTGTTCGAGCGGGTGCAGGGCTCAGGGCTGCTGCTCGGCATCCGCTGTGTCGTCACCGCCGGCGATGTCGTCGCCAAGGCGCGCGAGAAGGGCCTGCTGGTATTGGCCGCCGGCGACAACGTGTTGCGCATCCTGCCGCCGCTGGTCGTCACCAAGCGCGAGATCGACGAAGCGGTCGCGATCCTCGATCAAGTCGCGGGCGAATGGCCGGCGCAATGAGGGCGGTGGCCCAGCAGGGCCCGTCGCTGGTCGGCGAGCGGCGGGAGCCGGGTCCGCCGCG
>JAFAWI010000351.1 GCA_019241915.1 Alphaproteobacteria bacterium | reverse complement strand
CGCCTTGCCTATTCGCACAATGGCGGGCGGTTCATGGTCTCGAAGCCGATCGACGGCAAGCCTGCCTCCAGTGCCAATGGCGGCACGATCGGCTTTATGATGAAAGACGCGGCGCAAGCCGAGGCGTGGCACAAAGCTGGTGTCGCCAATGGCGGCACGTCGATCGAGGACCCGCCGGGCGTGCGGCCCAACGGTGCCTATCTCGCCTACCTGCGCGATCCTGACGGCAACAAGCTGGTCGGAGTCGCTCGCCCCAGCTGACGGTTGCGCGGGAGGACCGCCGGGCGGTCCTCCCGCAGGTCGCGCCCGTTTTTAACTCAGTTCGGATAGACGATCGTGCGCAGCATGATGCGCCGCTCCGACGGCTCGTAGTCGCCGGCGCCGCGGTGCATCGTTGCCTGCTCGTCCCACATCAGCAGATCGCCGACCCGCCAGCGATGGTAGTAGACAAAGCGGTCCTGCGTCGAATGCTCGGCCAGTTGTTCGATCAGCGGCCACGCCTCGTCTTTGGACATGCCCGCAAAACCGTGCGTGTGCAGCGGGTTGACAAAGAGGATCGGCCGTCCGGTGACCGGATGACGGACCACCGCCGGCCGCGCCTTCTCGGTGTATTTGCGGTCGAGCCGCTGTTCGGGGTCGCCTTCGTAAAGCCGCACGCCGTAGGGACCGTCATGCCTGCCGTGCAGCCCGGTTAGCCCCGCCAGCCGCGCCTTCATCGCATCGTCGAGCGCGTCGTAAGCGGCACGCATGTCGGCAAACATCGTCCCGCCTTTGGCCGACGGCACCTCTTTCGCGTGCAGGATCGCCAGCCGCGGCGGCTCATCCTCGTAGGGGCTGTCGGTATGCCAGTCGGTGGCCCGCTTCACGCCGAACCAGTCGATCTTGCCGTCCTTGTCGACATTGGTCAGCCAAGAGACTTCCGGATGGTCGTCATGCCGGTAATCGACGAGCGAATGAATCTTCGGCTTGCCGAAGCGGCGGCCGAACGCGGCCAGCTCGGCGGGACCCAGCTTCTGCTCGCGGAACACCAGCACCGGGTGCTCGGCAAACGCCGCCTCGATCCAGCCCAAGGTCTCCTCATCGACGGGCTGCGAAAGATCGACGCCCACCGCCTCGGTCCCGAGCGTTGCGCCGAGCGGGCGGAGCTGTGGTTGGCTCATTCGGTCCTCCCTGGCATGTTGCCGCCCATCTTGACCGCCCCTGCGCGATTTGGCGAGACGGGAGCGCCCAGTCGCGACACCCGCCGAACCTGCGTTGGCGCCCGCGCCAGCCCAACGCGAAGCTCGGCTCGACATCGCCACGCGGAAGACCACGTCTCCGTTTTCTGCGGGTCTGCCTGATTGTAAGCTAGGCTATCTTTCTCTGCGACAGCGCCAGCCGTTCTTCGCCGGAGCACCGCATGAGCCGTCCAGTCGCGAACGCCAAAGCCGCCGGCAACCTCGATTTCGACGCCGTGGTGATCGGCGCCGGCGTCTCGGGTCTCTACCAGCTCTACAAACTGCGCCAGCTCGGTCTCCGCGCAAGGGTGTTCGAAGCCGGCACCGGGGTCGGCGGCACCTGGTATTGGAACCGCTATCCGGGCGCCCGCTTCGATTCGGAAAGCTATACCTACGGCTACTCGTTCTCGCCCGAGTTGCTCGACGAATGGAACTGGGAGGAGCGCTTCGCGGGTCAGCCCGAGACCGAGCGCTATCTCAATCATGTCGCGGACCGGTTCGACCTGCGGCGCGACATCCAATTCAACAGCCGGGTCGCCGCCGCGCATTACCGCGAGCAAACGCGCAGCTGGGACATCGTGCTCGATGACGGCCGGGACTGTTCGGCGCGCTTTCTGATCACCGCGATCGGCGTGCTGTCGGCGCCGACCATGCCGAACATTCCCGGGGTCGAAAACTTCGGCGGCCTGTCGTGCCATACGCACTTCTGGCCGAAGCAGCCGGTCGAGTTTGCCGGCAAGCGGGTGGGCATCGTCGGCACCGGCGCGACCGCCATCCAGACGATCACCGAAATCGCCAAAACCGTCGGCCATCTCACGGTTTTCCAGCGTACCCCGAACTGGGCCGCGCCGCTGCACAACGGCCGGATCTCCGACGCGGAAATGCGCGACATCCGTTCGCGCTACCGCGAGATTTTCACGCGCTGCAACGACACGCCGGGCTGCTTTATCCATGCCCCCGACCCGCGCGGCACCTTCGAGGTGACCCCGGCGGAGCGCGAGGCCTTTTGGGAACGGCTCTATGCCGAGCCCGGCTTTGGCATCTGGCAGGGCAATTTCCGCGACATCCTGACCGACCGCGAGGCCAACCGGCTGGTCTCGGAATTCGTCGCCGACAAGATCCGCCAGCGGGTCAAGGACCCGGCGGTGGCGGAAAAACTGATCCCGAAAAATCACGGCTTCGGCACCCGTCGCGTGCCGCTCGAAAGCGGCT
>JAFAWI010000102.1 GCA_019241915.1 Alphaproteobacteria bacterium | reverse complement strand
CGGCGAGTTCGGCCACCGTCTTGCCCGCGGTCTCCGGGCGATTTGGCGAGATCGACACCTGCACGCAGCCCCAGTCCGGAATGCGGCCCCAATTGTTGAGCCCGCTTTCGGCGATCTCCTGTGCGATGCGGGCGCGCTGCTGCGGCGCGGCGAGCCGCGCCAGCATCGCCGCGTTGCCGCCCACCTGCACCCACGGCGGCAGCAGGTTCTTCAGCGGATTGGCGCCGGCCGCATAGGGGTAGGCGTCGCAATCGACTTCGAGCCCGTCGGCCCGCGCCTGCGCGATCGTCTCGAGCACGGTCGCCGCCTTGCCCCAGTTGTTCACGCCCGAGCACTTCAGATGGACGATCTCGACATGGATACGGTGCGCCCGGGCCACGGCGATCGCCTCTTCGACACTCTCCAGGATGCCGTCGCTTTCGTCGCGGACATGGGTGAAATAGCCGGCCCTGTGCCGAGCCACGGTCGCGCACAGCCGCAGCAGTTCGTCGGGCGCGGCGAAGCTGCCGGGCGGCGTGAACAGCCCCGACGAGAAGCCGAGCGCGCCCGCGGCAAGCCCCTCGTCGAGCAGCCCGGCCATCTGGGCGAATTCCGCCTCGCTCGGCGCGCGGTCTTCGAGCCCCATCGCCATCAGCCGCAGCGTGTTGTGGCCGACCAGCATCCCGGCATTGACCGAGACCGCAGGAAACGTGTCGAGATATTCGGGAAAGCTCAACTCGCGGAACGGCAGCCACGGCGCGCCGCCCGACAGATAATCGGCGAGCAGCTGGGTCTTGCCCGGCAGCACCGGCGCTACCGAAAACCCGCAATGGCCGATGATCTCGGTGGTAACCCCCTGGCGCACCTTGCTTTCGGCCTTGGGGTTGATCGGCAGCACAAAATCGGAGTGGGTCTTGATGTCGATAAAGCCGGGCGTTACCGCGAGCCCATCGGCATCGATGACCCGGTCGGCCCCGTCGACCGCCAGATCGGCGCCGATCCGTGCGATGCGGCCGCCCTCGATCGCCACGTCGGCGCATTCGCCCGGGGCGCCGCTGCCGTCGATGACGGTGCCCCCGCGGATCAGGATGTCCCAGGCCATTCTCGCTCCCGGCTCCCGCCGTCTCACCCCTTCTTTCGTACCACGGCGAAGGCAAAATCGCGCCCAGCGCCGCGATTGAGCGCCTGATCGATCCACAACATACCCAACGGCTCGAGCAAGCGGGCGCGGCGCAAGGGGCCGGCATCGACCGCCTCGAAACCGAGGTCGCCTACGAGTCCTATGACGGCCGGCTTCTTCGCCGCGTCGTCTCCGGCGACAAACATCGCCGGTGCGACCGCGTAACCGGAGAGGTCGGCCATATTGTTGAAGCCGGTCGTATTAAAGGCCTTGAACACGGCAGCGCCGGACACCCACTGCGCCACCAACTCGCCACCCGAGACGTCGTGACCGACGACGAGTTGCAGTCCGTCGGGTCCCATGCCCAACGGGTTGGTGCAGTCGATGACAATGCGGCCGGCAAGATCGCCGAGGCCCTTTATCGCGGCCTCGGTGGCAGGCCAGGGCGTCGCCAGCACGACGATCTCGGCCCCGGCGACGGCTTCGTCCGGCGTCGCCGTCGTCAGATCGCGGTACTTGGGGTCGGCGGGATTGCGCACGCCGTAGCGGACGTCATGCCCTCGCCGTGTCCAGCCCTGGCCCAAGGCCTGTCCGACATTGCCGGCGCCGATAATCGCGATCCGCATGGTCTTTCTCCTCGGTTGCCTACTAGGATCGATGATAGGGATCGGCCGAGCCAGGCCAAATCAGCAAGCGGTGATCGCGAAACGAGGGAGTTGTCATGCGGCTGTTTTACGCGTCCGGTTCGCCCTATGCCCGGATCGTTCGGGTCGCGCTCCGCGAATTGGGGCTGACGGCTCGGGTCGAGGAGGTCGAGGTCACCTTGCGCGACCCGAATTCGGCGCTGCTGCCGTACAATCCGGGCGGCAAGGTGCCGGCGCTGCAGCTCGACAACGGCACGGTGATCAACGAGAGCCTGCTCGTCCTCGCCTACCTCGACACCCAGCACGCCGGCCGCAAGCTGCTGCCGATGGACGGATCGGACGGCTGGAAGGCGCTGTCCGAGCTCGGCCGCGCCTATGCCTTTCTCGACGCCGTCACGGTGTGGAACCGCGAACTGCGGTTTGGCCAGAAGGCGCCGGGCGTCATCGCGCTTGAGCGCGAACGCGCCGACCGCGCCGCCGACGCGCTCGAAGCCGCGCTCGTCGGGGGCGGCTATGCCGGGCCGCTCGACGCGGCGCAGATTGTGCTCGCGGCGGCGCTCGAAAATTTCGCGCGGCGTCACAAGGTCTGGGATTGGCGCAGCGGCCGGCCCAAATTGTCGGCCTTTCTCGACCGGATCGCAGCGCGGCCGTCGTTCAGCGAGACGATCCAGCCCGAGATCGACCTCTAACGCCGCACGTCGGAAGAGGCGCCGCTAACCGTAAAGTAACCATTTTCCGCGAAAATCTCCCGACGGTGCCTCGGTACGCCATGCAGGAGCCGCGGGATGACTCGAACCAAATGGATGCGTCTCGGCGTGCGCGACGCCGGCGACATCCTGCGCTGGGCCGGAGAGCAGAACACCCGGCAGCTCGACGAATTCCGCCACCGGGTGATCCATGGCCGCGAGTTCGTCTCGTTCCGCATGGTGCCGCGTTACGCGATCCAGATCGGCACTGGCGAGATCGTCGTGGTCGCCCATGTGCAGCCCGGCAGGATGCAGCGCATGCTCGCGGGATGCCGCGCCGCTTGCCGCCGCGCTCTTCGTCTCGCCTCTGGAACGCTCGCTGTGCTGAAGCCGCGCACCGCGGTTCCGGCGGCGCACACGGCCGAGCTCTACGATTTCGCGGCGCCACGACGGGTGTCTCCGTCGCGCGGCTGAGCTGACTTTCGAGACGGCAGCCGCAGCATCTGCCTCGCCGAACCAAAGCAGACGATCGTATCAAAGCCGTTGCCGGTGCTGCCCCCGCGCAGCGCGGAGGTGGCGAGCGGTGCGGGCCGGCGGTAGCCGGCAACGCCTCGAATTAACCTACAATTTTATGGAAATGCGCCGCACTTCGATGCTCTAACGGGCGCTGCCCGCCGAGTTTCGAAGGAATGGGGATGTTGCAGGCATTCTTGATGCAGCGCGCGCTCGCGCTGGTGACGGCGCTCGTTGGCGGGGTCGGCGTGTTCTGCGTGATCTACAGCTTCGCCGCGCCCGAGATCGCCGTACAGGGGCTGATCCTGCTCGGCGCGGCGTTGGCGATGAGCTACTTCGCGGAGCGCCGCCGGTAGCGCCTACGCGGGCGCGACGGCGCCTCGCGGCTCGCGGCGGCGGCGGCCGACGCCGATAAACAGCACCATCAGCGCGGCGAGCACGCACAGCATTCCCGACAGCATAAAGGCCTCGAGGTAGCTGCCGTAGGAAATGCGCAGCACACCGGCGAGATAGGCCGCGCCGGCGCCGCCGACCTGGTGAATGACCGTGATCCAGGCGACCATGATCCCGGTGCGCTCCGAGCCGACGACGGCGCTCAACAACCGCACCGTCGGCGGCACCCCGGCAATCCAGTCGAGCCCGTAGAACACCATGAACAGGCTGAGGCCGTAGAACGACATGTCGAACGCGAACGGCAGGTACATCAGCGATAAGCCGCGCAGCCCGTAATACCAGAACAGCATCCAGCGATTGTCGAAGCGGTCGCTGAGCCAGCCCGAGACCGTGCCGCCGATAAAGCTGAACACGCCGGTCGCCGCCAAGAGGCCGGCGCCGACCACCTCGGTCAGACCGTGGTCGACGCAGGCCGGGATCAGATGCGTCCCGATAAGGCCGTTGGTCGAGGCGCCGCAGACAAAATAGCCGCCGGCGATCAGCCAGAAATCGCGCGAGCGGGCGCCGTCGGCAAGAGCGCGAAACGCAACCGCGACCGGGTTGCCCTGCGGCGCGGCGATCGGCTGGGGGCCGCGCGGATCGCCGTAGGGCGCAAGGCCGATCGCCGCCGGGCGATCGCGCATCAGCAGCACCAGCAGCGGCACAAAGCCGATCGTCACAACGCCCAGCGTCAGCGACATCGCACGCCAGCCGGCATGCGTCGCGATCGCCGCCATGCTGGGCAGAAACACGAGCTGCCCCGCGGCATTGGCCGCGGTCAGAACGCCGACCACGAGACCGCGCCGCGTGTGAAACCAGCGTGCCGCGATAAACGCCGCCAGATAAGCGCCGACAAAGCCGCAGGCGACCCCGACGACGACGCCCCATAGCAGCACAAGCTGCCACGCTTCGCGCATCAGCGGCGACAGCGCCACCGCAGCCGCGGTCGCAATGAGCGACAAGGCCATCGTCAGACGCACGCCAAAGCGGTCCATCACCGCCGCGGCAAACGGGCCGACCGCGCCATAGAGCAGCAGGTTGACGCTGACGGCAAACGAGATCGTCGCGCGCGACCAGTGAAACTCGTCCTCCAGCGGCACAATCAGCACGCCGGGCGCGGCGCGCACCCCGGCGGTCACCAGGATGAGGATGAACGTCAGCGCCACGATCACCCAGCCATAATGAAACCGGACCAACCGGGCCCGCACGGGTCTGGCAGCGGCGTCGGCGGGGCTCATTCGAGGGTCTCGGTGCCCGCGATCTGGATGCCGAAGCCGGCGAGCCCGATATAGGTGCGCGCCCGCGTCGCCAGCAGCCGGATCGAACTGATCTCCAGGTCGCGCAAAATCTGCGCACCGAGCCCGACCTCGCGCCATTGCTTGCTGCGCTCGATCTCGGACGCCGTCCCCTCGCCGACCGGGCGCGTCGGCACGCCCGAGACCCCTGCGCGCAGATAGACGAGCACGCCGCGGCCGGCCTGCTTGAAGCGCTCGAATGAGGCATGGATCGGTTTGGCGCCGCCAAACACATCCTCGACGACATTGGCGCGGTGCAGCCGGGTCGGCACGTCGCGGCCGTTGCCGATGCGTCCGTAGACGAACGCGTAGTGGTGAACCTCATCAAACGGCGTCACGTAGACATAGCCGGTGAAGTCGCCGATTTCGGACGGCACCTTGAATTCGGTGACCCGGGTGACAAGCTTCTCGCGCGCCTGGCGGTAGGCGATCAGGTCGGCGACCGCGATGCGCTTCAGCTTGTGCTGCTTGGCGAAGGCGGCGACCTCCTTGCCGCGCATCACCGTGCCGTCGTCGTTGACCAGCTCGCAAATCGCCGCCACCGGCTCGGTCCCCGCGAGCCGGCAAAGGTCGACCGCCGCCTCGGTATGACCGGAGCGGATCAGCACCCCGCCCTCCTTGGCGATCAGCGGGAAGATGTGCCCCGGCCGTACGAAATCGGCGGCTCCGGTATTGCCGTTGGCGAGGCTGCGCACCGTCGCGGTGCGCTCCTCGGCCGAGATGCCGGTCGTCGTCCCGTGCCGGTAATCGACCGAGACCGTGAAGGCGGTCCCGTGGATCGCGTCGTTTTCCGCGACCATCGGCTGCAGCGCGAGGCGCCGCGCGATCTCGCCTGTCAACGGCGCGCAGACGATGCCGCAGGTGTTGCGGATGATGAACGCCATCTTTTCCGGCGTCGCATGCGCCGCGGCGATAATAAGGTCGCCCTCGTTCTCGCGGTCGTTGTCGTCGGTGACCACGACGATCTCGCCGCGGCCGAACGCCTCGATCGTTTCCCGGACACTCGCTTGCGCCAAATCGTTCACCGGCTCAGACCTCTGCGGTGACGACGATCTCGACAAGATCGTCGCCTTCGAGGGCGACCCCGAGGCAGGCCCGCAACGGCGGATTCACCCGATCGACCCATTCATCCCAGGCGCGATTGAGCTCGGGCTTTCTGCTCATGTCAGTGATGTAGACCATCGCGGTCAATATGCGCGACTTGTTCGTGCCAGCTTGCCTAAGATTGCGGTCGATCGTCGCCAGCGCATCGCAGGCTTGCGCGTAGAGCGACGGCTCTTTCGAGGCCGAAGTAGCGACCGTGGTGACGATCCCGTCGCGGATGACCGCGCGGCTGCGGGTTGGAATCAGACCGGGTACACGTTCGATCACTGCTCTCGCTCCGAGCCGACTGCAACCGCCCGTTTGTCATTCACTTCGCTGAACCCATTGGCGATGAGAAATTGCGGGTTTGCCTCGCGCAGCTTTCCGATCGTCAGTCGCCATAATATTGCCCGCGCGGCCCTCTCAAGCGATGGGGAAGTTTCGAAGGCTCCGTTGCGCAGATCGGCGGCGAAGGCGCGAAGCAGCGTTTCGGGCCGCCGCGCCGCGCTCGGGTAGAGCCCGTGCAGCAAGCGCCCGATATCCTCCTGCCACGCCTCGCCGGCCTCTTCTTCTCGCATAGCGATCGCCATCGCCGTGGCGACGAGGTGCGCGTCGCGCTGCCGCTCCGGCGGCAGCAGCGGCGCCAGCTCATCGAGCAGCAACTCGCGCGCCAGGGCCAGCAGATCGAGGCTGGTCGGCAGATCACGCATCGGGCCGGTCACGCATAGGCGGCCGCGTTCACGGGATCGAGCAGCATCAGCAATTCCAGTTCGCACTCGGTTGCGCGCCGCCCGGTGATCGCGGTCGACAGGTTGCGCGCGCCGCCGATAAGAAACCGGTCGCTCTGCTGCATGGCGATCACGGCCCAGCGAATATTGGCATAGACCTCCCAGAAATGGATGCGCGCCGGGTCGAGCCGCCGGCCGCTTTCGCTCTCGTAGCCGCGGTAGAAATGGGCGCGGTCGGCAATGCCGCCGGCCTCGCGGTCCAGCCGCCCAAAGCGCCAGCCCTTGCAGCAGAACCAGCCGATATCCTCGTCGGGATCGCCCCAGCCGGCGAACTCCCAATCGAGGATCGCGGTAAGCCGGCCGCCGTCGACAAGGTAGTTGCCGGTGCGGAAGTCGCGGTGGGCCAGCACCGGCGGCAGCGGCTCGGGCAGGTGCGTCTCGGCCCAGTGCAGCGCCCATTCGAGCACCGGACGCGGGTTCGGATAACGGTCAAGACAGGCGCGCAGTTCGGCAATCGCCGCGGCGGGGCCGCCATAAGGCGGCAAAAAAGTGAGGTCGGCCCGCGGCGGCCGCACCCTCTGGAGCCGCGCGAGCTCGCGTCCCAGCCGCCCGGCGAGCGCCGGTCGCGCCGCTTCGAGCGCCGGATCGAGCGTGATCGGCCGGCCCGCCGCGCTTCCCGCGACCCGACGCATGACAAAAAACGGCTTGCCGACGACCGCCGGGTCGGCGCAGGCAAACAGCGGCTCCGGCACCGCAACGCCGGCCGCATGCACCGCGTGCAACACCGCAAATTCCTCAAGACGGCCGAGGCTCGACGGCACGCCGGTCGCGGCATCGCAGCGCAGCACCAGACGCTGCGATCCTCGAAGGGAGCCGCCGTCGAACATCGCGTCGGTGCTGAGCTTCCGCACGATCGCACGGGTGCCGTCTTATCTCGCGGCGAAGGCCGGCCTGCTGCACCTCAATGGCGCGCTGGCGATGGAGCTGGCGCGGTACAACATCCTGGTCAACGCAATTGCGCCAGGCTACGTCGTCACCGATTTCAACCGCGAGTTCCTGGCGAGCGAGGCCGGGTTGAAGCTGGCGGCGCGGGTGCCGATGAAGCGGGTTGGTCGGGTCGAAGATTTGGGCGGCGCCCTGCTGTTTCTGTGCTCGCCGGCCAGCGCCTACGTCACCGGCGCCTGCATCTCGGTCGATGGCGGCCATGGCATTGCCGCGATCTGAACCGGGGCTAGGCGACCGACAGCGCGCACTCGCGGCGTTTCTCGTGACCGCGACGCACGCCGAGGGTGTCGAAATAACCCGCATCGGCCTGCTCGCCGGTGGCG
>JAFAWI010000067.1 GCA_019241915.1 Alphaproteobacteria bacterium | reverse complement strand
AGCCGCTTTGCGCGCGCTACGGCGTCGGCTGCAGCCGCCGCGCCGACCATCAGGCTTGCGACGGTCAAGATGCCGTCGCAATGCGCCCGCTCGACCGCCTCATTGACCGCGACGTCGCGTCCAAAATCGTCGGCGCAGAGGACGAGGCGTTTCACGCCGCCTCACCCCGGCATGGGATGGTCAGCCGGCCATCTCCCGGTGGCGCAGAAACTGGAAGAATTCGACCCCTTCGCGCAGCCGGCGCTTCATCATCTCCGGGCTGCGGATCATCTCGCTTACCAGCGATGCGATCTTCTTCCGGCGGAAATAGAAGCGTTTGTAGAAGGTCTCGACCGAATCGAAGATTTCGGTGTGCGACAGGTGGTCGTAGTGCAGCGGCGCGATCTGCACGCCGTTGTCGTCGATCAGCTCGGCATGGCCGGCGTCGAGCCAACCGTTTTCGACCGCCTGGCGGTAGAGTTCGGTGCCCGGATACGGGGCGGCGAGCGACACCTGGATCGTGTGCGGGTTGATGTCGGCGGCGAAAGCGATGGTCTCCTCGATGGTCTCCTTGGTTTCACCCGGCAGACCGAGGATGAACGTGCCGTGGATCGTGATGCCGAGCTCGTGGCAGTCCTTGGTAAACCGCCGCGCCACCTCGACCCGCATGCCCTTTTTGATGTTGTGCAGAATCTGCTGGTTGCCGCTCTCGTAACCGACGAGCAGCAGCCGCAGCCCATTGTCGCGCAATACTTCGAGCGTCGCGCGCGGCACGTTGGCCTTGGCGTTGCACGACCACGTGACCCCCATCTTGCCCAGCGCGCTTGCGATAGCCTCCGCGCGCGGCAGGTTGTCGGTGAATGTGTCGTCGTCGAAGAAGAACTCCCTGACCTGCGGGAACCAAGCCTTCGCCTGGCGGATCTCCTCGACGACGTGGTCGACGCTGCGTACCCGATAGCGGTGGCCGCCGACCGTCTGCGGCCACAGGCAGAACGTGCAGCGCGACTTGCACCCACGCCCCGTATACAGCGAGACATACGGGTGCTTCAGGTAGCCGATGAAATAGTCCTCGACCCGCAGGTCGCGTTTGTAGACCTCGGTGACGAACGGCAGTTCGTCCATGTTTTCGAGCAGTGCGCGATCGCGGTTGTGCGCCGCCGCGCCGGCGGCGCCGCGGTAGCTCAGCCCATCGATGCCGGCAAAGGCCTTGCCCTCGGCAACCTCCTTGGTCGTGAAGTCGAATTCCTCGCGGGCGATGAAATCGATGGCCGGGGAAGCGGCAAGGCTCTGCTCCGGCTCGACGGCGACCTTGGCGCCGACCAGCCCGATCTTGAGCCGCGGGTTGGCGTCCTTCAGCGCCTCGGCGACGCGCACGTCACTCGCAAACGAAGGGGTCGAGGTGTGCATCACGACCAGCTCGTAATCGCCCGCCTGCGCCAGCACGCTGTCGAGGCCGAGACGCGCCGGCGGCGCATCGATCAGCTTGGATCCCGGCACGAGCGCCGCCGGCTGGGCCAGCCATGTCGGAAACCAGAACGAGCGAATTTCGCGTTTGGCTTGATAGCGCGACCCGGCGCCGCCATCGAAGCCGTCAAACGAAGGCGGCTGCAGAAACAGGGTCTTCATCATCACTCGCCGTCTCTTTCAACCACGATGCGACCGCTCGGCTCGATGTGGAACAGCTGGTCGCGCCACGACACGGTGCGCCCGCAGAAGCTGCCGACAAACACCGCGAACGAGAGCAGGTCGCGCAGCGGCAGCAGCCAAAACCCCGCTGTCGACAAGCGCAGCCGCCAGGCGATGAGGCCGGCCGACGACCACCGCAGCAGGCACGAGAACACGAGAAAGCCGAGCGACGTCAAGCTGAAACCGCATGCGAGCGCAGCGAGCATGGCGATTGTTACAGCATGCGTGACGACAGAGCCGGCAAACCCGACCGGCGCCATCAGCCGTACCGTGCGGGCCCAGCGCAGCTCGTGCTGCCACAGGCATTTCAGGCCTTTTTCGCAAACCGTGTTCTCGACCAGATAGGGCGACAAGGCGACCGTGTACCCGGCCTCGCGCACCGCGGCGCCGATACGGTGGTCGTCGGCCAATTCGTCGCAGACCGCTGCAAGCCCGCCGATACGATCAAGCATCGCCCGGCGCAGCGCCATCGTCGCACCAAAGCAGCCGCCGCCGGTGCCCAGCGCCTCGCCGAGCAGCGCACTCGGCAGAAAGCCGTAATTGATGTGCAGCGCGCCGAGCCGCGACCATAACCCGCCGAGCGGTACGCCCTTGTAAAGGCAGGTCACCAGCCCGATCGTCGGATCGCGCAACGACGCGGCCACGGTGGCGAGGTAGCCGGGCCCGACCCGCATATCGCTGTCGGCAAAAACCAGGACGTCATGTCGGGCGGCCGGCAGCATATTGACCAGGTTGGCGACCTTCAGGTTGCGGCCGCGCACCCGCGAATCGACAACCAGCGCGATCTCGCTCTGGGGATGCTCGGCGATTAACGCGCGCGCCGTTGGCAGCGCGCTGTCGGCCGGGCTGCGCACGCCGAAGACGATCTGCAACGCCGGGTAATCCTGCACGATGAACGAGCGCAGGTTTTCTTCGAGGCCGGGCTCGGTCCCGTACAGCGGCTTCAGTATGGAAACCGGCGGCCGCTCGCCGTCCAGCGCGACCCGGCGCCGCGCAAAGCTTGCCGCAGCAACGACCGCGCCGATGAGATAGGCCCACACCGGCACCAACACGAAGGCAAGGATCACCGAGGTCATTCGCCGACAGTCAACCCGAAACGCGGCGTGGCGGATAGTCTTTTGCGGTTGCGTTCGCAAACCGGATTGTCAACCATGCGGCACAGCACCCTCTTCGCCTCATCCCCGGACGCTGCTGAGTGACATGTGAACGATCCGGCGCGGCTAGCATTCGAGCGGCCGGAGCCGCCTTTGCGCTGGCGATCCCGCCGCTTTTCGGCTGTGCCACGCCGCCCGCCGACCCGGCGGCGCGCGCCGCGTTCGAGCAGACCAATGATCCGCTCGAACCGCTCAACCGTACCACCTTCGAGGTCAATCAGTTTGTCGACCGCATCGCGCTGAAGCCCGCGGCGCAGGCGTATGTCGAGGCGGTGCCGGAGGACATTCGCAAGACCGTTCACCGCGTGCTCGACAACATGAAGGAGCCGACCCTTTTCTTCAATCACGTGCTGCAGGGCGAATTCAGACGCGCCGGCGTCACGCTCGGGCGCTTTGTCGTCAACTCGACGGTCGGCTTTGGCGGCATGGTCGACGTCATGACGTTGAGCGGCGTCGAGCGCGAACCGGCCGATTTCGGCCAGACCCTCTACGTATGGGGCGTCCCATCCGGTCCGTACCTGATGCTGCCGATCGCCGGCCCCAGCAACCCGCGCGATGCGATCGGCAGCACGGTGGACAATTATGCCGACCCGTTCACGATCGTCGCCAACGACCACGGCATGTCCGAGCTGACCACCAGCCGGTTTCTGATCGGCGGCCTCGACGAGCGCGCCGAAGTGCTCGATACGCTCGACGATCTGCAGAAGAACTCGGTCGATTTCTATGCCCAGATGCGCAGCCTGTCGCAGCAGCACCGTGCCGCCGAACTGCGCCACGGCAAGGCGCCGGAGGCGGCGCCGGGCTTGTACGACGACCCGGACAAAGCCGCTCCCGGTCCGACGCCACCGGCGAAACCGGGCGCGGGCACCGCGCCGGCTGCCCGCGCTGCGGCGGCGCTGCCGCCGAGCCGCGCGCCCGTTAAACTGGCCGCCGGGGCCGCGGCGGCAGCCGCCAAGCCGATAATACCGCCGACCACGCTCCGCTCGATCGCCGACGCGGCCCGCGGAGCGGCACTGGCGGCGCAGGCATCGACGAACGCAGATGCCACCACGGATGCCCCGGCGCCGATCGAACAGATCGCCGCCGCGCTTCCGGCGACGAAAGGGTTGGATTTCGACGAAAGCCTTCGCCGCTAGCCGCCGCTTCCGCGATTCAGCCGCCGCGCAGTGCGGCGGTGCGTTGTTCCAGCAGCTTGACCAAGCCATCGGCGCCGCTCTGCTGCATGACGGCCATGAATTCGGAACGCCGCGTCGCGAGCTCGCTGATCGTGCCGCTGAGGTAGACGTCGATGACCTGCCAAGTGCCGGCGCCTTCGCGCAACAGATAGTTGAGCTGCACCTTCTCGCCGTCGCTCTTGACCAGCGCCGTCTGCACCACGACGCCGTTCGCATTGGCGCTCGGGCTCGAATCGACCGTAAAACGCTCGCCGTTATAATCGTCGAACCGGTTCGCGTAGACCGAGATCGTGTACCGCGAGAACAGATCGGTCAGCGCCTGCTGCTGCGCCGCCGGCAGCTTGGCCCAGTCGGGACCCACCGAGAGCCGCGCCATCAGCGGCAGGTTGAAGGTCTGCGTGACGACGGGCGTCAGCCGCTGGTAACGCTGGTCGAACGACAGCCGCTTCGCCTCCTTCATGAGCGCGAGGAGCGCGTCGTAGAAGCGCTGGACCACCGCAGCCGCGCCCGAGCCCGTGTCGGCGCCGGCCTCGCCCGCGGCGGCGAATGCCGCGAGCATCGCCGCGGACACTAGAAATGCGCGTCTTGAAACCCACATGGCCGCTCGACGGTTAATCGTTGGAACGCAACAGCGATAGCAAACCGACCCTGGCGGCGCAGAGCAAAACGCATGGTCCCGTCTCGCGCCGTCTGCACATGGCGCCGCCGATGATTGCGCGATTGGCGTCGTTGTGGCAGGGATAACGCCGCTGGCGCGGAGGTAGCAAGAGGCGATGATTCGAGTGGTCCTGGCCCAGCCGCGCGGTTTCTGCGCCGGCGTCGAGCGCGCGATCGAGATCGTCGAGCGTGCGCTCGAAAAATACGGCCCGCCGATCTACGTCCGCCACGAGATCGTGCACAACCGGCACGTCGTCGAACGGCTGCGCGCCAAAGGCGCGCGCTTTGTCGACGAGATCGACGAGATACCGCCGGGCGCCGTCACCATCTTCAGCGCGCACGGCGTCGCCAGCGCGATCGAGATTCGCGCCGAGGAGCGCGGCCTGCCGGTCATCGACGCCACCTGCCCGCTGGTCTCGAAAGTCCATATCGAGGGCCAGCGCTATGCCAATCAGGGGCGCGAGATCATCCTGATCGGCCATGCCGGGCACCCCGAGATCGAAGGCACAATGGGCCGCATTACCGGCAAAGTGCATCTCATCTCGCGCCCCGAAGAGGTCGCGGCGCTCAAGGTGAGCGACCCCGAGAAACTCGCCTTTATCACCCAGACGACCTTGTCGGTGGACGACACCCGCGCCGTGATCGAAGCGCTCAAAGCCCGCTTCCCCGCCATCGTCGGACCCGATACCAAAGACATCTGCTACGCGACGCAGAATCGCCAGCGCGCGACGCTCGAACTGGCCAAGATCGTCGATGTCGTGCTGGTGGTCAGCGCGCCCAACAGCTCCAACTCGAACCGGCTGCGCGAAATCGCCGCCGAATTCGGCGTCCCGGCCTATCTCATCGAAGACGCAAGGGCGCTTGACCCGCGCTGGTTGGCCGGCGTTTCGGCGGTGGGGATCACTGCCGGCGCCTCGGCCCCCGACGAGCTCGTCGAGGAACTGGTCGAGCGGCTGCGCCAACTCGACCAAATCGAAATTCAGCGGCTTTCCGGCGTTACCGAGAACGTCCGTTTCCGTATGCCCGTCCAGCTCGCCGAGCCGCCGATCGAACCGGTCGGCGCCGACGGCTGAACGCTTCCGAACGAGGTCCCGAAAATTGTCAATTCCTCTGCACCAGGCGCTGCGTGTCGGCGCCTATGTCGTTGGTCAGCACCTTCGCGGCGTCAAGCGCTACCCGCTGGTGCTGATGCTCGAGCCGCTGTTCCGCTGCAATCTCGCCTGCGCAGGGTGCGGCAAGATCGACTATCCCGACCCGATCCTCAACCAGCGTCTGTCGGTGGCGCAATGCCTCGAAGCGGTCGACGAATGCGGCGCGCCGGTGGTCGTCGTCGCCGGCGGCGAACCGCTGTTGCACCGCGAGATCGAGCAGATCGTCGAGGGTATTACCGAGCGCAAGAAGTACGTCTATCTGTGTACCAACGCGTTGCTGCTCGAAAAGAAGATCGACCGGTTCCAGCCCAACCCGTATTTCGCATGGACCATCCATCTCGACGGCGACAAGCAGGACCATGACCGCTCGGTCTGCCTCGACGGCGTCTACGACAAGGCGGTCGAGGCGCTGAAGCTCGCCAAGTCACGCGGCTTCCGGGTCAACATCAACGCGACCTTGTTCGATACTGCCGAGCCGGCGCGCATGGCGACGTTTTTTGATGCGGTCACCGAGCTGGGCATTGACGGCATTACCGTGTCACCAGGCTATGCCTACGAGCGTGCGCCCGACCAGGCGCACTTCCTCAACCGGCGGCGCACCAAGGAGCTGTTCCGCGATATTTTCCGGCGCGACCCGAAGCGGCGCTGGTCGTTCAACCAGTCGAGCCTGTTTCTCGACTTCCTTGCCGGCAACCAGAGCTATCGCTGCACGCCGTGGGGCAATCCGTGCCGCAATTATTTCGGCTGGCAGCGGCCGTGCTATCTGCTTGGCGAGGATTACGCAAAAAGCTTCAAGGAGCTGATGGAAGAGACCGACTGGGACTCCTACGGCACCGGCAATTACGAGAAATGCGCCGACTGCATGGTGCATAGCGGCTACGAGGCGACCGCCGTCATGGATTCGGTGCGCCGACCATGGAAGGCCGCGGCGGTGGCGCTGCGCGGCATCCGCACCGAGGGCGAGATGGCGCCGGAAATCGGCCTCGACCGCCAGCGGCCGGCGCAATACGTGTTCTCGAACCATGTCGAGCAGGCGATGGCGAAATTGACCGGCAAGACAGGCGTCGCTGGAGGCGCGCCCGCAGCCGAGTAATCGCCGCCGGCTCAAGCGCAGCAGACGGCTGACCAATTTTCCATCGGATGCGGTAGCGCAAAGGCTCCGCAATTGGGCGACGCCTCTACCCGAAAACTCCGCTACTTCTTCTTCTTGTCCATGTCCTTGTCGTCGTCGTCCTCGTCCTTATCCTTGCTGCCGGCGCCGACCGCCGCCTCCGCAGGGGTCGAACTGCGCACCCCGGCATAGCTGACCTCGATCCCCAGCAGCTTGACCATCTCGTCGGCGCTCTTGGCGTTGCTCAGATCGGCGTTCGATACCTTGCCGGGCGGGTCGAGCGCGATCTTCAGCGGACCCTTGGGCTTCTGGTAATCCTCGATATAGGCGACCAGCGAATCGATCGCCTTTTGCGTCTTCTCCCGCTGGCCGATCCGCGCGGCGTCGAGGAAGGTGATCGCCATCGCCATCAGCGACTTGGGATCGCTGCCTTGCATCGACGCAGCAATCGGGATCGCGATCGACAGCAGTGAATGGTCGTCGTAGATCAGGTTGGCGGTCTTGAGCGAAGCGCTGTCGAGCGCCTTGTCGGGCTGGCTCGTCGCGTCGGCGCTGATGCCGTCGATGACAAACGAAGTCTCCAGCTTGCCGAGCCCATTGAGGTTCAGCTCCATACGCTTCAGCGTGAATGTCTGCTTGGCGGTATCGAGCTTGTAGTCGATCCCGAAATCGGCGGCGACCGTATCGAGACCCGCCATCTGCTTCAGGTCGAACCCGCCGGCGCTCGACCCGGTGGTGACGCCGTCGAACTTGATCTTGGCGAACAGCGGCGGCTGCTGTTTGTCGATCGCATCGAAGTCCAAAGCCTCGACGGTGACCGCCTTGATCTTGACCGGCTGCGGCTTGTCGTCCTTGCCCGAGGGCGGCGGCGTCACGGTGACATCGTCGAGTTCGAAACCGTTGTCGCCCAGCGCCTTGCTGCTTTTGTAGGTGACCGAGTCGGGCGGGAATTGCGGCTTGATCGCTTTCTCGAACCGGCTGAGCCCATCGGCCAGGGCCGGTCCCCCCATAAACCCGACCCAAGCGATGGCGGCCGTCAGGGCAAGTGTCCGCAGCTTCATGTCAGCTCCGCGCAAGAAGAAAATCCCCTGGAAACGCCGCCTTTATAGGGAGGCGGCGGCGGCGACACAACGGCCGTCGCGCAGCATTGCCGAGCGGTCCGCACGCCGCTTCTTGCGCCGTCGGCGCCGAGCCAGCATCGTCCGGCCGAAGAGATTGGAGAAGCCATGCCGGGGCCGCTTGCGGGGGTTCGCATCATCGATCTTACCGTCGCCGTGCTGGGGCCGGTGGCGACGCAGATTCTCGGCGATCTCGGCGCCGAGGTGATCAAGGTCGAGGCGCCCGAAGGCGACATGATGCGGTCGATCGGGCCGGCCCGGAACCCGGGCATGGCAGCCTATTTTCTCAACATCAACCGCAACAAAAAGAGTGTGGTGCTCGACCTGAAGAAACCCGCGGCGCAGGCGGCGCTCTTGCGGCTGGCGGCGACCGCCGACGTGCTGGTGCACAACATGCGGCCGGGTGCGGCCCGGCGGAACGGCATCTCCTATGACGCCGTCCGCCAGGCCAATCCGCGCATCGTCTATGCCTCGGCGAGCGGCTGGCGCGCCGACCACCCGCATGGCGAGCGCGCGGCGTTCGACGACGTCATTCAGGGCGAGAGCGGGTTTGCCGCGCTCAACAAGGACGCTGACGGCGCGCCGCGCTACGCGCCGATGGTGATCTGCGACAAGATCTGCGGCTATGTGCTGGCGTCGATGGTCGGCATGGCGCTCTACGCGCGCGAGAAGACCGGTAAAGGGCAGGAAATCCACGTGCCCATGGTCGACACGATGGCGGCGTTCAACTTGGTCGACCATTTGTGGCACGGTGTCTTCGGCGAGCCCGAGAAGGGGCTCGGCTATCCGCGCATGCTGACCCCTCATCGCCGCCCCTACGCGACGACCGACGGCCATATTTGCCTGCTGGCGACGACCGACCGGCAATGGCGCAACCTTTTCGCCGCGGTCGGCCATCCCGAACTCGCCGACGACCCGCGCTTCAACTCGATCGCCGCGCGCACCGCCAACATCGACGGCCTGTACGAATGGCTGGCGGGGGTGCTGAAGACGCGCAGCACGGCGGACTGGAAGCAGCGGCTCGACGCCGCCGATGTGCCGAACGGCAAGGTCAACGATTTGATGGGCGTGGTGCAGGACCCGTATCTGCGCGAGGCGGGGTTTTTCCAATCGCTCGACCACCCGACCGAGGGCCGCCTCACGACGATGCCGTTTCCGGTCGGTTTCTCGGAGACCAAGCCCGACCGCAACCTGCCGCCCGCCCGCCTCGGCGAGCACACCGACGCGGTGCTGCGAGAGCTGGGTTTGAGCGCAGGGGAGATCGCCGCAATCCGGGATTGACCGGGGCGGGCGGCTGGTATCCCATCGCCGCAAGGTCGAGGGAGGACGGTCGGGGAGACCATCGGGCATGAGCATCAACGGGCAAGCCTACATTATCGGCGTCTATGAGCACCCGACGCGCCTTGCCACCGACAAGACCGTGCCGCAGCTCCATGCCGAATGCGCCAAGGGCGCGATCGAGGACGCCGGGATCGGCAAGGACGACATCGACGGTTATTTCTGCGCCGCCGGCGACACGCCCGGTCTCGGCGCGCTGTCGATGATCGACTACATGGGCTTGAAGTTGAAGCATTGGGATTCGACCGATACTGGCGGCTCGTCCTATCTGCTGCAGGTCGGTCACGCGGCCGAGGCGATCGCCGCCGGCAAGTGCAACATCGCGCTGATCACGCTGGCGGGACGGCCGCGCGCCGAGGGCATGGCGACCGGTACGCAGCCGCGACAGCCGGCGGTGCCGTTTCCCGAGACCGCGTTCGAAACGCCCTATGGCCCGGCGACCGCGAACATGTACGCGATGTGCGCGATGCGCCACATGCACCAGTACGGCACCACCAGCGAGCAGCTCGCCTGGGTCAAGGTCGCCGCCTCGCACCATGCGCAGTACAACGAGCACGCGATGCTGCGCGACGTCGTGACGGTCGA